>JAAZAL010000133.1 GCA_012514355.1 Candidatus Dojkabacteria bacterium | reverse complement strand
TTTGCCGAGTTCCTTGAAGACCTCTCACTCGTTCGCCTTGGTCTACTCGACCTGATCACCTGTGTCGGTTTGCGGTACGGATTCTATTTTATTAACCTTAGATACTTTTCTTGGAAGCGTGCTTTATAAAATTTGCCTCGGCGAACCGAAACATTTATGCTTCGCTTGGGTGTTACTTTTACGTCAGCTTCCGGATTTTCCTAGAAGCCACCCTTACTAACAAACTCAAATCCAATAATGAGCTTTATATACTACACTCCGTCCTATCTTCGAATAAAACAGAAGTGCTGGAATATTAACCAGCTGTCCATCGAATACGACTTTCGTCATCTCCTTAGGACCGACTAACCCTGGGACGATCACCGTTGCCCAGGAAACCTTGATCTTTCGGCGGGAAGGGATCTCACCTTCCTTGCGGTTACTTGTGCCAACATTCTTACTTCCACATACTCCACCATGGGTCACCCCTTTGGCTTCGGCGCAATGTGGAACACTCTCCTACCACTTCTATTTCATAAAATAAAATAGAAATCCTCAATTTCGGTATTATGTTTAGCCCCGATTATTTTCGGTGCGAAATCTCTAGATGAGTGAGCTGTTACGCTTTCTTTAAATGATGACTGCTTCTAAGCCAACATCCTCATTGTCAGAGAAATTTTACCTCCTTGTTTTGCACTTAACATAAATTTAGGGACCTTAATTTGAGATCTGGGCTGTTTCCCTTTTGGCTAACGGAGCTTCGCCCCCGTAGCCTAACTGCCGTGCTTTTAACTCTTGGTATTCGGAGTTTGATAGAATTCGCGAGATTGCTCCCTGTCGAAACCTTCCAGTGCTCTACCCCCAAGAGGAACACACGACGCTAGCCCTAAAGCTATTTCGGAGAGAACCAGCTATTACCAGGTTCGATTAGCTTTTCACTCCCTACCACAAGTCATCCAAAACTATTGCACGGGTTATTGGTTCGGGCCTCCATCTGTCGTTAGACAAACTTCACCCTGCTCATGGCAAGCTCACCTGGCTTCGGGTCTTATCTAGACTACATAATTTTTTCGCGCTATTAACACTCGGTTTCCCTAGGGCTCCACTGTTCTAACAGCTTAGCCTGCAGCATAGATAAACTCGTTGGCTCATTCTTCAATAGGCACGCCGTGACGGACACCACTTTAGTCTCAATCATTAGATTAAGAATAAAGTGGCATCCGCTCCGACTCCTTGTAAGTATATGGTTTCAGGTCTATTTCACTCCCCTCATCGGGGTTCTTTTCACCTTTCCCTCACGGTACTAGTTCACTATCGATCTAAAAAAGTATTTAGCCTTACCAGTTAGTGCTGGCAGATTCACTCAAGCTATTCGTGTCTTGAGCTACTCAAGAATGACAATAAAGAAGATGTGAAATTTTCGACCACTGGGCTATCACCATCTGTGGCACTTCTTTCCAGAAGTTTAATCTAATAACACATTTTGTAACTTCTCTAGATAAATCTACATTGTCACCTTACAACCCCTTGTGTCTTGCGACACTCGGTTTGGGCTCTTCCCTTTTCGCTCGCCGCTACTAAGGAAATAACTATTGTTCTCTTTTCCACCGGGTACTGAAATGTTTTACTTCCCCGGGTTTGCTCTCCATGCATCTTAAGTGCAGGAGTTTCCAAGGTTTACTTGGAAGGGTTCCCCCATTCAGAAATTTCCGGATCAAAGGTTGCTTGGCACCTCCCCGAAACGTATCGCCGCCATGCTACGTCTTTCGTCGCCTTTTTTAGTCTAGGCATCCACCATATACTCTTAAATTTCCTATTAGGAAATTTAAAAATTATCCTCATCTTCTTCTCTCCAAAGAAGATTTGGATTGGCTGATAAACAAAAAACCGCTTCTTTGAGTATCAGCCCGCATCGTTACATTGTTCTCAGCTCGATCAAAAGACCCTTAAAAAAGGATAACAGTGAGCTTGAACAACATTCAATTTTCAAATATCATTCGCCCTATTTTGGACTAGATGTTTTCAAAATAAAAAACCGCTTGTGGCGGTCAAAGCAAAACCTTATAGGATTACTCTTCCCGCTTCTTAAAGTGATTTTTGTTTATTAACATCGTGCCCAGTATTTTATACTAATATAATTTTCTTGTCAATAACTTTACGGGGATAAAAATAA
>JAAZAL010000106.1 GCA_012514355.1 Candidatus Dojkabacteria bacterium | reverse complement strand
TTGTTGTCCTTTAGGAATTACTTTTGTTTCTCCACTCTTAAGAGAATCTAGGGCTTTTTTAGCTAACTGATTAACATTTAAATACCATTGGTTAGAAATGATTGGCTCAACTGGTGTTAAACATCTCTCACATACTGCTACTTCATGTTTAATATTTTGTATCTCTTCTAAAAGACCTAATTTATCTAAATCTTCACATAACTGTTTAGAACAAGAGATTGTATCTAATCCTTTATATTTCTTAGGAATATCTCCAGTCATTTTCCCTTCTTCATTGATTACATTTACAATTTCTAAGTTGTGTTTTTTACCTAATTCAAAATCAATTGGAGAGTGTGCAGGAGTAACCTTAACTGCTCCTGTACCCATTTCCATATCAACAGATTCGTCGGCAATAACTGGAATTTCTTTGTTTTGAATTGGAAGAAGAACCTTCTTACCAATATATTTAGTATATCTCTCATCTTTAGGATTTACTGCAACAGCACTGTCTCCCAGCATTGTTTCAGGTCTAGTAGTTGCAACCATAATGTATTTATCCTTACTACCAACTACAGGGTACTTAATATATGCAAATATACCTCTTCTTTCCTCGTGTTGTGTATCAATATCAGCTAGCGCTGTTTTACAATTAGGGCATACATTAACTATCCTTTTATCCCTGTAGACTAATCCTTGTTTAAACATCATTTCAAAAGTTTCATACACAGTTTTAGTTAATCTAGGATCTAGTGTAAAAAACTCTCTACTGTAGTCAGCAGAAAGTCCAATATTTTTCTCCTGCTCTCTAGCATTAGAGGCATTGGTCATACAAAATTCATAACACTGTTTGTAAAACTCCTCTCTTCCCATCTCCCACTTATTTTTCCCCTGTTTTTCTAACTCCTTAGTGAAAGCTGTTTCCGTTTGTATACCAGCATGATCTTTTCCTGGGAGAAGTAATGTAGGATGTCCTGTCATTCTCATATATCTACCGATAGCGTCATGAAAAGAGTATCCACACATATGACCTAAATGTAAGTTACCATTAGCGTTTGGAGGAGGAAGAGTAATTGTAAAAGGTTTTTTAATATCCAATCCTTTACCCTTAAGATATTTCTCCATATTATCTGGATTAAAGAGAGTTGATTTTTCCCAAAGGGAAGAGATCTCTTTTTCAAGCTTATTCGAATCAAATGTTTTTGATATTTCTTTTTGCATAGCTAATTGGATTATATCAAGAAAGGGCTATTATTTCTTATGTTTTTTCTTTATCTTTTTTCCGATCCTTTCTAATGCACAGTCAACCGCTTTTATTATATGATATCTACTTAGCAATTCTTTTCCAAGTTCTGTTTCAGAGATATCTAAAGGAAGAATGAAACATTTTCCCTGTTTTTGGAAAAAACCATCCTCCGGATCCCACTCTTTCTCACCATTTCTTGGGAACCAAGGAAATTCCGTAGAATATTTTGGAATATAATATTTAATATGCTTTTCTTTAATGGCTACTCCTAAATACACACTCTCTCCCTCCTCCCCTCCTATTAAAATATGCTCACATTTCCACCCAAGCATCCCTGGAACACCAATATTCCTCAAATGCTCCAGTGTATCAATAAGTACACGCCAATGTCCTATATAAGGAGAGTTTCTATCAAGATCTCCTTTGAACTGAAAATAGCAATTATCTACACCCACTTGGAGATCTGCCAACACATCTTCAGGATCTCCCTCTTCGGGAACGCTACCAAATACTCTCCAATACTCGTCATACCCTTCAACTTGGGGTACTAAGTCACTTTCCACATAATCCTCTATCGTTGGCGCCATATATGTAATACTTATATTACGTTTTTACACAAGTATTATACCACAGAAAGAGTTTTTGAATTGAAGCTATTTTCTCGTGTGTACAACTCAAATCTATAATTACCGAAGTATTCTGATTTTAAATAGCTAGTCAGGGGAACAGGTGTGATATAATTCAAAGAATATGAACAATAAGAATAACAAAAGAGATGGAAATAGCTCAAGCGATGTATTAAAACTATGCACTCTTTCAGGAACAACAGAAATTGGAAGAAACTGTAATTTTATAGAACTGGGAGATGAAATAGTTATTGTAGATGCAGGGTACTCATTTCCTGGACAAGAGATGTACGGTGTAGACTACTTAATACCTAACTTTCGATATTTAAAAAAGAACAAGAAAAAAGTAAAAGCAATATTAATAACTCATGGGCATTTAGACCATACTGGTGCACTTAGATGGATGTTGCCAGAGTTAGACTATCCTCCCGTATATGCAGGAGCTTTTGCAAAAGCCTTAATTGAGGCTAGATTGGAAGAGTACAATCTTAAAAACAAAACTAAAATATT
>JAAZAL010000105.1 GCA_012514355.1 Candidatus Dojkabacteria bacterium | reverse complement strand
AGCAAGACTTTCTAAAAGGGCTGTTTCAACAAACCTATCATTAGAATTAATAACGACTGTTATCAACTCACTACCAGAAGAATAAACAAAATAACCAGCGAAGCATTGTCCTGCCAAATCAGTAATACCTGTTTTAAGCCCCCTAATATATTTATTACTTCCCATAAGTTGATTTGTAGTAAATATCTCCCTACTTATTAATTCCTGTGAAGTACTCCAATTTACAACCTCTTTGCCAGTATTTGCATATTTATATATTAAGTCATATTTTCTAGAAACAGATATTAAAAGAGCTAAGTCTCTTACTGTGGAATAGTTGTCTTCCTGATCTATACCTGCAGGATTACTAAAACTAGAGGAATACATTTTTAACTCCTTTGCTTTTGTATTCATAGCTTTAATAAAACCTGTATATCCACCATATGGATATGCATTAGCAACAACAAATGCACAATCATTGTATGAACTAATTAGCATACACTTTAACAAATTCTCAATTGATACCTTATCTCCATCTTTAAGCCCCAATTGCCAATCTAAATCCTTAGGAATATTCTCTGTGCTAGCATCTATTACCTCCTGGATAGAAAATGTCTCTATTACTACAATTGAAGATATTAATTTTGTTAAACTAGCAACAGACATTTTTTCGTTAATGTTTTTTTCATAAAGAATCTCTCCGTTAAGAGGATTAAACGCTATAGCAGCTTTTGAAGAAATCTCTTTAACATTAATATCTTTATCTATACTCTCAAAAATACTCTCCCCCTCAATATCACTCCATTTACTTTCCTTAGGAAGAGAAACTGAAAGAATATACTCTTCTTTCGGTTTAATTGAAGTAAGAAGAAAATAAATTCCGAAAGAGAGAAATATAGATAAGAATGTAAAAAGAAACACTCTCTTTATTCTTTTCTTTGATTTGAGCTTTCTTTCATCTTCCTTTGCTTGTTTTGCTGCTTTTACAGCCTTCTTAAATAGCTCCCTGTCATACCTTTTGTCAGTTTCTAATTTAAGATTCTTTTCTTTTTGTTGATTAGTATTACTTGTCATTAATAGTATTGATATTATCAATTACTAAATATTACAGCAACAAAAAAATTTTTCTTTTACTCTAAGGTAATATATAATAACGGGATAATATAATTGTATTAAGTATGGAAAGAACATATATCTCAAGTCTTAAAGATTTAATTGGTAAAAAAGTTAGAATACGTGGGAGGGTAGATACACTCAGAGATCAGGGTAAGATAGTTTTTTTAATACTTAGAGATATTACTGGTAAAGTACAAACAGTTTCTTGGTCAGGAGGAAATATTGAGGTATTTAACAGTGTAAAAAGTTTAACAGCGGAATCAGTAGTAGATATATCCGGACTTGTTAAAGAAGCAAAACAGGTGTCTACTGGATATGAGGTAGAAATTGAAGAGATAAATATAGATTCTGTTTCTAAAACTCCACTTCCAATAGTAATTGAGCAGGAGTATTCTAAAAACATCTCAAACTTAGATAAGAGGTTAGATTACAGATGGGTAGATTTAAGGTCCCAAAGAAACAACCTGATGATGAGGGTAGCAACAGTAATGGGAAATAGATTAAGAGAGTACTGTGTTAAGAATAACTTTGTTGAGATTCAAGGACCAAGAATAATAAGTGCTGCTAGTGAGGGAGGAGCCAATGTATTTGAAGTTAAATACTTTGATAGAAAAGCATATCTTGCACAATCTCCACAATTTCATAAACAGATGGGAATTGCAGCTGACTTGGATAGAGTATTTAATATGGGTCCAGTATTTAGGGCAGAGAAATCATTTACAACAAGACATTTAACTGAGTATACAAGCTTTGATGTAGAGATGGGATATATTGATTCCCTTAGAGATGTTTGTAAATTTGAACAGGAAATGATTAAGTTTGTACTAAGCGGGATAAAAGAGAAATATGGTGATGAGATAAAGGAAATCTTTGGAATTGAGATAAAAATTCCTCAGGGAGATTTCCCCTACATATCAGTAAAAGATATTAAAGAGAAACTTACTAAGGCAGGAGTTCCAAGTAAAGATGATGGAGACTTCTCACCAGAAGAAGAGAGAGCTTTGTCTGAGATAATGGAAAAGGAAACAGGTTGTGAATTTGTATTTGTCTATGATTATCCTCATAAAAAGAGAGCCTTTTACCATATGAAAGATTCCCAAAATCCGCAATTAGCATTAGGATATGACCTATTCTGGAAAGGTATAGAAATTACTACTGGTGCTCAAAGAGAACATAGAGTAGACAAACTTAAAGAGAATGCAAAAGAAAGAGGAATAGAATTAGAATCACTTTCAGATTACTTTGAATATTTTGAATATGGGTGTCCTCCACACGGTGGGTTTGCAATGGGAACAGAGAGATTTCTAATGAAACTTTTAGAGTATGGAAGTATCTTAGAAACAACATACCTTCCTAATACACCAAATAGATTAGGGAAATTAATCAATGTAAAGAAAGTTAAGTAGAGAATCTCCACTCCTTAACCTTAAATTGAATATCCTCATTCCCATTCCACGAGTTTATATCAACAGCTCCTACAACATCTATTATATCATCAACATTTATCTCTTCAGTATCTGTATCACAATCAAAAAAGATTATGGTTATTAAATCAATACCCTCTCCTTTGCATAACAGTTTCATATGATTACCTAGTTTACCCATAATCTGTTTTTTAACAACAACTAAATTTGTTAGAGCTAAAAGAGGTTTACTGTTACCATATCCAAATGGTTTAAGAATATCTAACTGATTAATCAATTCTCTATTTATACTCTCACTTTCTAGTAACAAATCTATATGTAAATCCTTAATTAACATACTCTCCGTTATTAATTCCTCCCCTATTTTATGAATGCATTTACTAAACTCTTTCTCCTTCCCTTTTTTTATTGTAAACCCTGCAGCTAACTCATGACCTCCATATCTTTCTAAATATTTACTACATGAAGACAGGGCATCTGTAATATTAAATCCAGCTATACTTCTTGCCGAGCCTTTAACAATTCCATCTTTTCTAGTACCAACTAGTACTGGTCTGTGATACCTTTCATTAAGTTTTCCTGCTATTAATCCTACTATTCCCTCATGCCAATCATCACTAACTACAAATAGAATCTTTTCATTACTCTCTCCTATTATTTCTTTTGCCTGATCTAAACCATTCTGAGTCATATATTGCCTTTGCATATTAGTTTCATTAAGAATTTCTGAAATACTTGCACAGACCTCTTGCTTCTCACTAACTAAAAGTTTAACTGCATCTAGTGGAGAGCCTATTCTTCCTACAGCATTAATTCTAGGACCTAAAATATACCCTAAATGATAGCTATCAATATCTTGAGGTTGTAAACCAGAAACTTTAATTAATTCATTTAATCCAAGCCTTTTTCCTTTCCTAATCTGTTCTATTCCATACTTAACAATCACCCTATTTATATCTAAAAGAGGCATTAAATCAGTTACAGAAGCTAACGCAACTAAATCTAAACCAGGTGTATCAGGAGTAATTTCAAAATCCATTCCTAACTCTTTTCGAATACTTTGTATGAGTAAAAAGGTCACAAAAGCACCACATATATTTACATTTGGATATTCATGATTTGGATACATTGGATGTACCAATGGATATTCTAATTTCTGGGGTAAATCCTCTGGCGGTTGATGATGATCAGTAATTACAAATTCTAAACCCTTTTCTTTCCTATACCCATTGATTAACTCCCTATCTCTTACACCACAATCAACAGAGATGAGTAACTGACCCCCCAGCTCTAAAACATCATTAATTGAAGAGCTGGTTAATCCATATCCTTGATCTACTCTACTAGGTATATATGGAATTACATCTACTTTAATATCTAATTTCTCTGAAACCTCTTTAAAAAGAAACTCCCAAAGTAAACTTACACTACATATACCATCACTATCATAGTCTCCATGGATTACTATCTTTTTCCCCTCCCTAAAACATTTAACAATCTTCTTTGCCGCTCTTTTACTATCATACAGTTTATCAAAAGAAGGGATATCTTCTAAAGAAGCCTCTAAGAAGCTTTTCTCATCTATACCCCTACTTTTAAGAATATATTTAACAATATCATTAGATATTTTCTTTTTAGATAATAACCAATTACTTTTACTCTTCAGGCTCATATTGTGAAAACTGTTCAATTAAATCCCAACTAAAACCCTTTCTAAACAGATATGCTATCATCTTCTGATTATTAATATCAAAAGTTTGATTCCTATATTTTTTTTCAAAAGTCTTCCTAATTAAATCTAACTCATCTGTAATATTTTCATTACACACCTCTTGTGCAATATCTTTACTTACTCCCTTAGATATTAACTCTGAAATTAATACACTCTTTCCTCTAGGTTTATTTCTTAATCTACTAGAAACAAAGCTTTTAGCGAACTCCCTGTCATCAATATATTTATACTCTTTTAACTTGTTAACAATCTCATTAAAAAGTTTCTCCCAATCAATATCTACATCCTCTTTAAACCAATTACCTCTTTTTTTATACTTTAACTCTTTAAGATATTTAAATACCTGAAACTCTGTTTTAGGACTACGAGAAAGATACTCTGTAACTCTAATTAGAAAGCGACTCTTTAAATCCCTCTCTAATATCCTATCAATAACTTCCTGCTCAATATCTAAACCCTCATAAAGATTTTCACTCGCTAGAGTATCTAGTGATATACCACAGAAAAACTGTTCATCTATATACAGATTTACCCTATTAGGATCTTTCTTTTGATACTCAATCTTTGTTACTCTCATCTACTTCATTTTAGCACGAACCGCTTTTTCAATCTCATCTCTTAACTTCTTCTCCTCTTTAAGAAGAGTAACTGTTGCATCCCTTCCCTGTGCTAACTGTTTATCACCATACTTAAACCAAGCACCAGATTTCTCAACAATGTTTAAAGAAACAGCAGCATCTAAAATACTACTCTCTTTATCAATTCCTAAAGGATATATCATATCAAAACTAGCCTCTTTAAAAGGAGGAGCCATTTTATTTTTAACTACCTTAACTATTCTAGTATGACCTACTAAATTCCCATCTCTCATAATTTTGTCTCTCTGTCTGATATCCATTCTTACAGAAGCGTAAAACTTTAATGCATTACCACCTGTAGTTGTTTCAGGATTACCAAACATAATACCAATCTTCATTCTTAACTGATTTAGAAATATTATTGTAGTACCAGCCTTCCCAGCAATAGCGGTAATTTTACGCAATGCTTGAGACATAAGTCTCGCTTGCAAACCCATATGACTATCACCCATCTCCCCTTCAATCTCTGCTCTAGGTGTAAGTGCTGCAACAGAGTCTACTACTATTACTCCAAAAGCTCCCGACCTAACTAAAGTCTCTAATATCTCTAAAGCTTGCTCTCCGAAATCGGGTTGAGAAATATACAACTCATCAATATTAAGACCAATATTACTTGCATATGTTGGATCAAAAGCGTGCTCTGCATCTATAAAGGCAACAGCATCACCCTTTTTTTGAGCTTCCGCTAATATATGAATAGCTAGCGTAGTTTTACCAGAAGACTCAGGGCCGTATATCTCAATAATTCTTCCCTTAGGAACACCCCCAATACCCAATGCCATATCCAAAGATAAAGCTCCTGTTGGAATTACCTCTACATTGACCCTCTCTTTACTTCCTAATTTCATAATAGAACCCTTTCCAAACTGTTTTTCGATTTGCGCAACAGCAACATCAATGGCTTTACTTTTTCCACTCTCTACAGATGTTTTTACCTCTTTTGTAGTTGATACCATAGTAAAATACTATATTATTTTAAATATATACCTAAGCATATCAAAGCAGTGTATCTTAGTCAAAAAATACCGCTATTATTAATGAAAATTACACAACTAAAAATGAAGAGAGGCTGTTAATTACCTCATTTCTTAACTTATCATCCTCTCTAATATATCTTGCTATCTCTATTTGTACAGAAGGCACTCTCAATTTATTAGCACAGTACTCTCCTAATGTCTCTTGGTAATCATCTAGTAGCCTAAAAATACATATATTACTACCTCTTAACTTCCCTTGATTTAATACCTTGGCTATCTCTTTTGATAGAGATATCGATTTAAAAAATTTAGATGGATAATATATACCAAAATCATACTCATATTCATCTTTAAGACCGTGAATATCAATAAACCTTTTAATCTTTTCCTTCTGTACAATATCATTAACAACACTTTTATATGGATTTTCTTTAAGTTTATGCCAATTAGGATCAAAAGAGGTCTCTTCAGATTGAATTACACCCCAGGCTCCTGTTCTAGTACATATACCTTCAACGATTTCATCGGTTAGTTTTTCGCCCCATTTATATGACATAGTTAAAGATGGTCTTCTATGAGAGAACACATGTGGAGCAGACAGTAGTACTGGTATATTACCATTTATTATTCTTACACATGATTTTTCTTCCATATTTAAGAGTATCATATTTGATATATTTTTCATATATTTATCATCTTACAAGCCTATACTATTAATGATGATAATTGCGATTATGAGAATTACAGAAAGAAGAGGATATGATCAATTACTTGGCCTTATTGTTTTGACTGGTATAGGCGCATATATACTACTCTATCTACTCGCTTGGAATCCCAAAACAGTAGCTACAACTCAAACTACTCCAGTTGTTGAGAGTAACAACATCACACAACCAACTTTAGAAGATCAGATTCAACAAGAAGCAAAAGCTACCCTACCACAGGAACCAGCAGAACCAGTTGAGACTACAGCAACTGAATAAAGGAGTCTTTATCTTGAAATATCAAAGAGGGCAATCTAGCCCTCTTTTTCATTATCTGTTATTAATGGAATCTGAGGATTTATTGTAACTCCTCCCTCTAATCTTACTAAATCCATTTTTCTTTTCATTTGATTTACCCTAGTAGTACTTACATCAGAGTACTGTTTTTGAAGTTGATCAATCTTAACCCCTACCTTATCAAACTCATCACTAAACTTATCAAACTCTTTTTCTACTGATTGAACATGACCTACAATCTTGAAAATATTCTCTTGTACTCTAAAATTCTCATAAGCCTGTTTTACCATTCTAAG
Organism: Candidatus Dojkabacteria bacterium; assembly: GCA_012514355.1. GTDB lineage: Bacteria > Patescibacteriota > Dojkabacteria > SC72 > SC72 > UBA2259. Next base: position 3,435 of record JAAZAL010000105.1, on the reverse strand, counting down.
TATTGCTGTAAAACTAAAAGGACCAGCGAGTACAACCTTTTTAGCCATAGCATCTTCCCAAATCTGAGGCATCTTGTCATAAATAAAGGAAAAAATCATTTCATTAGGAATAAACAGAATTACAAAATCTACAGTTCTATCCTCAGGACTAATATATTCTCTTGTAGTAACCTGTTTAATTTTCTCTTTAATATCTGATTCAAACTCCTTCATATATCTCTTTTTAGCATCCGTATCATCTGTTTCGGTCATTCTCTGTAATGCAGAGTAAGGAAATTTAGCATCAATATTAATCTTAGTTCTATCAGGTAAATATACCGTAAAATCAGGTCTTGCCCCATTCTCACTTTCTTGCCTAGTATAGTTTTCTCCAACAACAAAACCAGCCATTTTTAGTAAATCATCAGCTACTTGCTCTCCAAACTGACCCCTAAGTTGATTATTTGATAAAACCTTTTTTAAATTCTCAGTACTAACTGACAACTGTTCAGTAATCTTTTTATACTCATCTAAAGAGTTTTTTAATGCAGAAAAAGAATTAATCCTCTCTTTATCAGACACCTCTAACTCCTTTTTACTCTCTTTTAAATCCTCCTGAATTACCTTTACCAACCTCTCTATCTCTTCTCTTTTGTTCTCTAAATCTAACCTACTCTTACTAGATTCAGCACCAAGTTTTTGATCAGCCATTCTAACTAAACTCTCATTAGCTTGATCTAATATGGTAGGCATAATCTCATTTAATTTTGCTGATATAGTATCTGTAATCTCATCATTCTGTTTCCTATTTCCTTTAAAGAAGAGATAGAATATCCCTATTCCTAAAAGTAAACCTCCTAAAAGTCCAATTGCTAACTCCATAATGGTAAAATGTTTAAAATTATTGTATTCTCATTTATTATACATTATGAATTTAAGTAAACATATAACTCAAAACAAAACTTTTTTTAATCAAATACTAATTACTTTAGTTATTGGAGTATTAGTAAACTTCTTAAATTACCTATTTAGTATTTACCTAGCAAGAAATTTAATCTCCAATGATTTTAATATTTACAATGCAATATTAGGTATAATTACTTTAGTCCAGATTCCTGCTATTGCAATACAAACTGCCATAACAAAAAAGGTTGCAAGTAAGAGAGATTTCAATCTAGATAAATTCAAGAGAAAAAGTACTCTACAATTAGTTGTGGTGGCATTAATTATTTCTCTTGTTTTCCTACTTTTAAGAAATCAAATTGCTTACATATCCAATATTGATGTCAAATATATTCCAATACTCTCAATTGCTCTTTTTATATCACTAGTTACACCTGTTGCGAAAGGATTCCTTTTAGGTTTAGAAAAGATTCTTTCCTTTAATATGGTTTTGCTATTTGAAACTGTATTAAAGTTTTTACTGGGATATATTGCTATCACTAATAACTTTGGATTAGAGATGATAATTTTGGCATTCTGTATCCCTTCAATTATTACAACCGCATTTGTACTTCCATTAATTAAAAGTAAGGGAAAGGAAGAAGACAAAAAAGAAATTAAATTAAATTACAAACATATCTCATTAATCTTTCTTACCTTTTTACTCCTAAGTGTCCCATTCACTTTAGACTTAATACTTGTAAACCCAGAAGTTAGAGCGTCATATGGAGCCCTCTCTCTAATGGGAAAAATTGTATATTTTGGTTCAATCACGATAGCTAGTCTTATGATTTCTAAACTTTCGAATTCTCAAAAGAAAGCAAGGAAGAAGAATTTAATTATCTCACTAATAGTATCTACCCTTACAGGAGGAATAATTTGTCTAGTATATATGCTTTTTACTAATGAAATACTTCAATTTGTATATGATGGGGCATATTTAGATATTGCTAAATATATTGTTTCTTATTCTCTTTCAATGATTGCATACTCAACATCGTATATGATTATCACCTCTCAACTTGTTAATGACTCTTACTCACATATATATATCCTTTTTGCTGTTTGCGTACTACAGGTTGTACTGTATAATTTGAATAATAATACCTTGAATGATGCTTTCATCAATCAGGTTGTAATATATGGAGTACTATTTATCTTAGTACTGCTTATTTTAATTTTTAATATATACAAATCAAATGGCAAATCCAAAGCCAAGTAAACTTATCCAAGCATGGGAAGATTTTAAAGCCTTTGCTATAAAAGATAGTGTAATCTCATTAGCTATCGGTGTAATAATTGGTGGAGCACTAAAAGGATTAATTGATTCTTTAGTAAATAATGTATTTACTCCTCCTATTGGTTTCCTTACTGCAAAATTAGATTTTAATCAGCTTTTCTTTACTTTAGGTAAAACTAAATATGAGACACTAGCACAAGCACAGGCAGATAATGCAGTTGTTATTCAATACGGATTAGTATTAAATGCTCTTCTTTCATTTTTTATAACCGCATTAGTACTTTTTTTCATAAGTAAAGCTGTAGCAAAAGCTACTGAGAAAAAGGAAAAAGAGGTAGCTAAAACAACAAAGAAATGTCCTTACTGTATGTCAGAAATAGATATTAAAGCAAAGAAATGTCCTTTCTGTACAAGTACGCTTAAGTAAGAAATTGGACAATAGTAGACTCGAACTACTGACCCCTACAATGTGAATGTAGTGCTCTAACCAACTGAGCTAATTGTCCTTAGGAGGAACAGTGGCAGTAGGATTTGGTGTGTTATTTCCCTGAGTTGCAACAACTTCTGGAGTGTCTGTTTTCATTACCTTAGTTACATTTAATAAAATATATCCACCAAAAAGAAGGATAAAAATAAGGACACCAGAAAGTATATTCCCCATAATACCAGCAATAACTGCAACTATTAAACTTACTCCAGCTACTATTAAATATTTCATTATATCCATTCTATTGCTCTGTTAACTTAATTATTCAGTATATTACAATTTCAAACTTTAGACAATTTTAACTTCTTGATATACTATTTAAATATCAATTAATTATACTTTATAAACATGGAAACACTTGAATATATTCCTCAAGATGGAAATATAGATGAGCAAGATATTACTACTTTTCATGATACAAAACAGGAGGAAACTGAATACAAAGAAGTCTTTGTCCAAAGTTTTACTCAAGCAGTAGATACAATAGAAAAAGAGCAGATATTTAATGATAAAGATTTTAATATCTGTTTACTAGATATAGATGGAGTACTCTTTAAAGATAATATGGTTAAATTACCAATTGTAAGCCATTTCTCTGATACAGAGATTTCTGAAAGAACTAAAAAAGCGTACAACAGATTGGTATCAATTACCAAAGGGAATTTGGTAATTTCTACTAATAGAGGTGAAAAGGAAAAACTAATCTTTAATAGCGGGAAAGTTCTAAATCAGGTTAAACAATTAGTTAAATCAAATGGTAATAATACTCCCATATTTACAGGCTTGT
>JAAZAL010000104.1 GCA_012514355.1 Candidatus Dojkabacteria bacterium | reverse complement strand
GGCCTTTCTTTCTGCTTCTTCCTGTGCATCAACAAAATTTTTAAATCCATCAGATTGTCTAAGTGGCTGGAATCCTTCATTAGCCCTGTTATTAGAATCTAGTGCTTCTTGATGAGCAGTGGCCTTTGTTGCTTCCTCTCCAATTCTTTTTTCTTCTAAATCCTTATTCATTTCCTCTCGTGCACTCTCAACTTGGGTAGGAGTAAAATGTAAACGTGCTCCTGGCTGATCACCACTAGTAAATTTCATGTCTTCATCCCTAAATGTAGCCCTATCAGAGCCATGAGTTGCATCATATACTACCTTATTTCTCTCCTCTTCAATCTGTTCAGATTGAGATGTAGTTTGTGCTACCTCTTTTTCTTGGTCTGTTTGAATATTCTGAGAGTTTTGTGCTGATAAAATTTCATCAACATTTTGGTTTATCTCGTTGTCATTTAGAGACATTGCATTTTGATACTAATATTAATTCTTTTACGTGCCTATTTAAGGAAAATTATAATAGGCAGATTACTATCTATAGAGTAATATTTTACCCAATTAAAGTCAAGTTATTTAAAGACCTAGAAATATACATATTTTTGATATACTATGTATAAAGATGAAGAAAGTTAAACTACCAAAGTTCAAATACATATCAGAATTCTTAGAAAAGAGATACCCTGAGATATTATTAATATTAATTATATTATTAATCTCTTTACTCTCTTTACATAAAGGGAGCTATATTCTCTCTAATGACAATTACTCACCCGAGCTCAACCCTACTCTATCAGTATCAAGATACTTGCAATCTCCTGCATGGAGAGGATACAGAGTATTAGGATTTGCTTCAGAGAGTGAACAGGCTGATTTATTAAGAGCATCCCTATACTCATTCCTAAATTTATTTACCCCTTCTTGGTTAATTAGTCAGCTATTATATTTTGTTTCTCTATTTGTAGGCTCGATATCTATGGCATCATTGATAAGAAGGTTAATTTCAAAAAGTAAACTTAAGAGATATGCTAATTGGGGTTACCTATTAGGAGGTATTACTTACTTTACAACCCTTTGGAGTATGTGGCTCTTTTATCAAAATATGTCTCCATATATTATTAATTTTGGATTCTTACCCTTACTACTGCTTTGTATATATCTTTATTCCAAGGAGAATACTTTTAAAAATTTAATATTCATATTCCTTTCTTCTGTACTTCTAACTCCAGCATTTGTTATAGCGACTCTTTTTGTTGTTGATTTTATTTTCATTACTGCTTTTGTAATTTTTGTAAATTTAACCTCTAAGTATGGAAGAAAAAGAGAGATTAAAAACATATTAATTACTCTTGGGATTTTTCTCTTAACTCAACTTTTTTGGATATTACCATTTATCCATTACACACTTAGTAGTAGTTCGGACATATTAGACTCATATACAAACAGAACCATTACTTCAAATGTTATTGATCTTGAAACAGATAATCAAACATTAATAAACTCAGCAAGACTATATAACAGGAACCTTTATGAAAAAGATGGAGAAAATTATTTATTTCCAATGTCTGAACTATTTATCACGTACGATTTTTATAAAGTTTTAGGCCTTCTTCCTGCTATCTTTTCAATTATTGCTTTAATCTATGCACTCTTTAAAAAGAATTTCCAACTGTTCTTTTGGGGTCTTGTTGCTTTAGGTTCTCTCTTTCTTATTAAAGTTGTAAATCCTCCATTCGGTCAGGTATTTGAATGGTTACAAGAAAATATTCCTTTATTTAAACAGGTATTTAGATGGCCTTTCTCTAAATTAGGTCAGATATATCTAATCTCTATTACTATTCTTTCTGTTTTTGGAGTTACCTATTTAATAAAATTCTTTGCATCATTTGTTCAAAAGAGGTTTTTAAAAAGACTATTCATCCTAACCTTTTTTGTTTCACTTTGCATAATTCAACTAATATATTCAGAGTATCTTTTCAGGGGGGACTTTTTTGCAGATAGAGCTGTTGTTAATGTCCCAAATAGATATTTTGAATTAGAAAGCTACCTATCTGAAAACGATTCTTCTGGAAGAATATATTATGCACCGCCCTCAAACAACAACTATTTCAGAGAGTATGATTGGGGTTTTTGGGGATCTCAATTTATCTCTTACATTCTTCCTAACCCAGTAATGGATATGTCCTCTGCGGTGGGTTCCAAGACTGGAGAAGAAGCTTTACTTAGAATATCAAATGTAATTAGGTCTGAAAACAGAGAGGAGTTCCTTACTTTGATGCATAAATATGATGTTTCGTATGTTCTTTTTGATGGTAGTGTTGATATGAAGGGTTACGCTTTTGAATTAGAGGAAGAGAAAGTTAAAGAGATGTTTTCTGAATATGAATTACTTTGGTCAAAAGAAGACCTTTTGCTTTTTAAAGTTCCTTCGAAGGTAGAACCCGTATATACAGAATCTCTTTCAGAGATATATGGGAAAGATGTTTTTGTTAAAGAAAAGCCAAGATTTCCTTCTCTGTCTCCTTTAGATATACAGTTAGAAAATTTAAGGATAGAAAATGGAGATATTGTTGGAGATTTTGAGTACAAAGGGTACAGTACATATTTACTTTCTAATCTCTCAAAAGATATTATTGACACTTTGCCTTCTAAACTTCTCTATTCAAATGGTGATTTGTATATATATCCTTCGTATCCATATCTTGTGGGAGATATTTCAGAAAAACCTTTTAGACAGTACGATGGTAGTAAACAATATTTTTCATTCGGACAAACAGTACTTAGTAAAGAGGACATAAAAAGAGGGGTAACAGTTGAGGAAACATTTAATACAAAAAAAACTGTATATGGATACTCTGAGAGTGATTTCCGAAGTATAGATATGCTTCCTCTACTCATTCAAACTAAGGGGAGTGATTGCTCGGGAGGAGAAGTAGTTGAAAGCACCTTTGTCACACCTCAAGAGGTAGCCTCTGGTTTTGTCCTAAAAGGGAGCTCTGATTCTCCGTGTGTATATACAGGGATACCAGTTGATACAAGTAAGGGTGGTATTCTAAAAATCTATTTAAATTGGGAGGTAGAGAAAGGTAACTATCCAGGATTTTGTATATATTCTAATACCAAAGAGAAGTGTTTAAACAAAGAAAAATTTATTTCCTCTCAAGATCCCTTTGGTGAGATAGAGGTTCTTTTGGATACAGTAATAGAGGAAAATGAAAAAATATCTTTAATCCTCTATGCTACTAATAAGTCAAAAGAGAGTATCTCTGAGGTGTTGTATAGGAGTGTTAAGATAAAATTCGCCCCTAAGTTGACAGCCTTAGAATTAAAGTCCTCTTCAGAAGGTTGGATACCAAAAGATATTTTTTTAGATGATAAAAATATATATACAATTCATATTCCGGTTGTAATAGGCTCCCAAGGCTATATGTATAATGGAAATAATTCAGATACTACCATATGGCAACCTAACAGATCAGATTCCGAAAGTGAAATCTTTGATGTTTTATCAAATAACGGCTTTTATCAGAGGGTCCAAGATGACTACATTAATCAGACTGCGAACCTATTTGTATCTAACCCAGATTCTAAATACCTTGTATATTGGAGAGGAGAAAATATTTCTAATATACCCTCCTCCTTATGTCTTATATATGACAAAGAAGATAAATGTTGGTTTTCGGACATGTTACTAGGTGATAGTAGCTCTGCATATCTTAACATTATTAATGTAAATAAAACTCCAAATCTTTTAAATGTAATCTACTCAAGTAGTAGCTATAAACTAGTTACTGAAAACATCCTTACGCAATTTGCTCTAATGGAGCTTCCCTCTTCTTGGAATAATCTAATGTATACTCAAAACTCACAAGAGAAGTATACAGAGTCAGAAATGAAGAATATATTTAACTCTCCTAACTCTACATACTATAAAATCCAAAGAGAGGATATAGAAAGTAATGAAAACTTGCTTCTATCAATACCTCAAGCACACTCCTTTGGTTGGATTGCATATGCAAGGAATGGTATTTTGTTAAAGCTTTTGGGAAAGGATACTAGAGTAAGTATTAATGGGTGGAAGCAGGCTTGGGATCTATCTAATACTGAGTATGATTCTGTCTCCGTCATATATTGGCCAAACCTGATATCATATTTAGGATATATTTTAATATTAGCTTTAGGTTCATGCCTTACTTTTAATTTTGTAAAAGAGAGAAAAAATGGAAAGAAATAATCCTTTGGTATCAATAGTTATACCTGTACATAATGGAGAAAAATATATTAAAGAAAGTATAGATAGCTGTTTAAATCAAACATACAAAAATATTGAAATAATTGTTGTAGATGACAAATCAGAGGATAGAACTTTAGAGATATTAAAAGAGTATGGCCAGAAGTTAACAGTAATCCCTGTAGAAAAGCAGAATGGTTTAGGTAATGTAATAAATATTGGGATAAGAAAATCTAAGGGTAAATACATAGCTAGAATGGATGCTGATGACATAATGTATCCTACTCGTATTGAGAAACAGGTGCAGTATCTTGAGTCTAATCCTAACTGTGTAGCTATTGGTGGTCAGATAGATATTATTGATGAGATTAGTAAAGTAACTGGTCATAGAGAGTACGCTATTGATGGCAGAGATATTAAAAAGAATAGATTTCTTTTTCAACCGTTTGCACATCCAGCTGTAACACTTAGAAAAAGTACTGTGGAAGATATCGGTTTGTATCCTGAGAATATGTGGAAGGTAGAGGATGTTAAATTTTTCTTAATACTTAGTACTAAGGGAGAGTTTCATAATTTAGAGGATACTGTACTTAAGTATAGGATGACATATAAAACAGAGTCTCAATCTAAGATGTTAGATCATTTTAGAAAGACGAATGATATACGTAAATGGGCTATGAGAGAATTAAATATTAAACCAACTTTAAGAGAATATGTTATATGGAATATCCAAAAGGTTGGTGTTAGGGTTTTAAGTATTTTTCCTCCTACTCTCTTTATGAAGTCTTTTGAATTGTTTAGGAAACTGTTTAAATAAAAAAAAGGGGACATCTTTCGATATCCCCTAAGTAATGATTATTTTTTGTCTTTTCGTCCTTAATATTTTTCAATATCTTTAGACTCATCAGTAGGATATATATTTATTAGATATTAATCCTAGAAGACTCTAGCGTGTGATGATTGTTTTTTTGGGGTTTTTTGACATAATTAAATGTCAAAAAGATAATCCCAGCAAACGGCTAGAGTCAGAGTGGTACTACTTGGTAGGAAAAAGGTTTACACCTTCGGGAAGAGCGCAGTCTCCTTCAATATTCCAACAAATGTTGAAATTTTTTCCATTGACGGGATTTTTTTCTGCGCCAACTGCGAAGGGTGCATCAAGGATATATGATTCTCTGCCACTATAGTCGAAACTATAATTTGCGAAAGCTGGAACTGTGAAGTTCTCTAGAATCCATACCCGAGTCTCGGCATCAAACGTAATACTGCCAAAGGAAACCTTCGACCCAGTTTGAACACGTTCAGCGGGTTTATTCACTGTAACAATGTTACAAATTGCTGAGCCAACAGGTGCTCCAATAGCTTTCGCACGTTCAATGCATGTTCCATCAATAGAAGGAATTACTTCAGCCGGAGCTTCGGTACCTTTACAGACGGGACATTCCTTGCACACGGAGTCAGTAATGACTTCGCTCTGTCGATTTGGAAAAGCCCATCCCCAATACCAGTTAAAAAACCGGAACCCGAGTGGAACAATAATTCCAAGAATCAACAGAATTACCAAAATACGTACAATCCACCTTACACTCTTGTTTTTCATTTTATCCTCCTTAGGATGTAAAAAATTTTTGGAAATATTTCCAGCATTACCTAACGGTATGCATTCTATCTCCAATTGAGCAATTAGAAACAAAATGCATACCATTTCGGTACAAAAGGTAGGGATTGACTCTATTCTATTATTCATCACACGCTATTTTGTTTTAAATATATAAGACTAAGTCTATATAATATACTTAAAACTTTTTAAAGAACTTCTGAGTTCATAAGAACTCATAAAAGATATAAAAGAGAATATCTCTCTATGAATACTTATGTGTATTTGAATGAAAATTTATTATTAAAGAGCAGACTTTATTAACAATTAACTACTTATATTATACTATAGGTTGGGATAAATATCAATATGACTATTGATTCGGGTTCAGTTTTATTTCTTAATGAGCAATTAATTATTAAGATACATATATTATACTATAAGTCATATGTTTCTTCAATATCCCCTACTCTTAATAAATATTTAATACTCTTTTGTTACCATTGAGATATGATATCTAAATCATGCTATGTATTCATTGATTCATCTAATCTCTTCTATGGAGGGAAGAGAAGATTGGGATGGAGAGTAGACTATCTTAAGTTATTCAAATATCTAAAAAGAAGATATAGGATGAAAAAGATCTTCTATTATTCAGGAGTAGAAGCTCATGGTTTTGAACCTCTACTTTCATCGTTAGAGAGATATCCAGTAGAGAGTTTATACAAATATCTCCAAGAGGAGTTTAAGAAAGCAGATAGAGAAGAAAAAGAATCCCTACAGAAAGATATCTCTAGGGCGAAGTTTTTAAGAAAGATAGAAGAGTTTGGCTATACTCTTAGATTAAAACCAATTAAACATTTAAGAGATTTCAAAGGAAGGATAAAGAGTAAGTCTAATTGTGATGTTGATTTAACTCTTGATGCTATTAGATTGGAGAAAGAGTATGACACTTTTATACTGCTTTCAGGTGATGGTGATTTTGAAATACTTCTTAGATATCTAAGAGAAAAAGGGAAGAATATTGTAGTAATAGCGAACAGTGACAATACAGCAAGAATTATAAAGGATAGATACCAAGGTAACTTTATAGATTTCTCTAGAATTAAAGAAGTAATTAAAGAATAAAAATGGGAGGATCGCCCATATAGGAAGGTCCTCCCGAGGTCTAGTGTTTAAGTATAGTCTAAAGATTACTAATATTCAAGAAGATATTTATGAACCATGTAGGAGTGCAGAATAAGAAAGAGTTGCATTCACAGTCAATCTAAACCCTAGGTTAGTCCAGTTATGGTATTAGCATATTGTATTTCTTTTACCCTTAGGTAAGAATGTAGATGAAAATAGGCAATTGGCAAGTTATTTATATAAAATGCAATTAAGAGGTAAAAAGATTCCAGGGTTAGTAATAGAGACATCCCCAGCACAGCAAAATCCTTTAAATGATTACGCACAGTTTTTGAATTCTTTCAATGCTGGTTTATAATGCAAATCCATTCCAAGTTGAAAAAATATTTCCTAAATGTAGATTATTATTAATAAATTAAATAATATTGAATATGTCTGATATGCCGAATACAACATTAGTTAGTAATGGAGAAGCAGAAACTCCTTTTAAAACATCCGAAAACGCTTCTCTTGGGACCCATGAAGGTTGGATTGTAGACCCAGATAACGCTCAAGAGGTAGCAAATCTTGAAGATGTTGCAAGGAATGCTGAGAAACGACTACAAAAAGAGCACGAGACAGGAATGAGTGAGAAAGAGAGAGAAAATATAAAGATATTAGAGGTTTTAGTAGAGGAATTCCCCTACGCTTTTAAAGAATCTACGGATGAACAGACAGGTGAAAAATATTATCTAACTGGTATAAGTGCACTACCTTATTCAGATAAACAAACCGAATCGGAAGTGATAAGATTAAATAGGGAATTCTTCAGATTGAGGGATTTCTCCATGATGGGGCTTCTAGATCAAGATAATAGATTCCGGGGTGAAAGTGCGCAACCCTGTATTTCTAAAGTTGGTATACAATTAGAAGGAAGAAAAAAGGAATCAATTTCTTTTCAAGAATTAATTCCTGAAAGACAAGAACTTTTACTTCAAATCCTTAGTTTTCTCAATGATAGAGGAGAAGTTATTAATAAGCACCTTGAAGAAGAGAAAGCGAAAGTAACACCTGAAGGTCTAAGGGAGAGAATCCGTGCAATGAAGAATAATGGTAGTGAGAATTAGAATTACTGACTTCTTAAATTCCTCTCCAAATACAGGTTAAATACCCTACTCTCTTTCATAGATATCATAAATATATCTTTAAGCATTCTACTAATATCTTTAATATTTGTAGATGTTGAAACAGATCTGTTTTTGTTTAAAAAGAAAGGAATTACAGACACTTCATACCCTATCTTAGATATTTCATAAAGAATATCTGAGTCTATAGCAAATCTATTTACCTTTAAATTAGGTAATACTCTTTTTATCAACTCTTTTTTAAATAACTTTAAACCACAACCTACATCTGTAATATTTTTAGGAAGTCTTAGAAGAAGTTTATTAACAGCAATTAAGCCGTAAGAGATTACTTTTCTACTTAAGGTCATCTCAATATTTGAATCCTTATGTAATTTAGAAGGTATAACAGCCATTACAGACTCTTTTTTAATCTCTCGAAGAGCATAGGCTAAAGATCTAATTTGAATGTCTGTATCAGCATCAATAAATCCTATTACATCTCCAGAAGCTTTTTTCATTCCATACCTTACAGCATAACCTTTTCCTTTATTCTCTCTATATCCAAATACTTTTACTTTCTTAAGTCTATTCTCTTTAATATACTGATCTAAGAGATCTTTTGTATTATCAACATACCCATCTATTACGAAGATGAGTTCAAAATCAGGATTGATTCTAGAAAGATATCCATAGAGTCTCTCTAATTGATCAATAACCTCTCTTTCTTTTTTATATGTTGGTAAAACCAAAGATATTTTCATTGAAAAAGATAAATAAGTTAATATGAAATAAATATGTGCATTCAAAAAAAAGCCCCCAAAGGGGCAATCTCCTACTATTAAGCAAGAGATTGCTCTTCCTTTAGGCGTTTAACTGTAGACAATATTGCCATTCCAGTAATAAATGTTACTCCAGCGGCAATGTAGAATATTGAAGTATCCTCAAAACCTGTTGGAATAGGTTCATGAATGTATGGGTTATAAGGCCCGTATGAACCTCCATCTGCTAATACAGTTGAAACATTTACTAAGAAAGTAGCTACTACAGCTAAACTTACTGCAATTGACTTCCTCATATGTAAAGGGCTAGTTAATTTAAATGCAGTACAATTATACTACACCTAGCCCTAGAAGTCTATACTATGGGTTGTATCCTTGGAGATACAGCTCTAAGATTTGACCACTGTTAACAACCTCTTGCGCGTACTCTACTCCAATATATCTGTAATGCCAACTCTCGAATTTGTAGCCTGTAATACTTTCGTATCCTTTGGGAAATGAAAGAACAAACCCATATTTATATGCATTACTGCTTAACCACTTACTAGCTTTGGTATTTGTAAATTCATCTCCTAATCTGTCCCCTATTTCATTACTACTAAAATCTATGGCTGTACCTAATTGGTGTTGACTGTGTCCTGGTCTTGCTGAAAATGTATCTACTAATGCCACATTATTATTGTTTTTACTTAACCAATAGTTATATGTATTTACCTGTGTTTGATACGATCTATATGCTGATACAATACTTAAATCAATACCCTCTGCTTTAGAGTCAGTAACCATTCTAGATAAATCAGGAATTAAAATATTTCGTAAATAGTAGCGCTCTCCCCTTCTAATACCAGATTTCCTGGCTTTTACTAAGTCAGAGGGGGCATATGTACTAGGTAGTTTGTATTGTTTATTAACAAGGACTAATAGGTCATTACCATCTCTTTTTGTAGTATATATTTCCTTAGGATATTCCCACCAATTCGAGCCTGAACTAGTTGAAATATTTGTTGGTAGAGTAACTTTTGGAGTTTCAGAAACAACTGTATTATCTTCTGAGGGGTTTTCAATCCACTCTATTTCCTCTTTCTGTTCATTATTGTTTTCTTTGTTTATTATTAAATCAACTGTTTTAGTTGGAATAAAAAGTATTAACAGAAGAAGTAAAAAGTAAAGTATGCCTTTTTTCATATGCATATTTTACTAGATTTATGATTATATATACACAATATTACTCCTCTACCCTATTCGCATATCTAAAGATTCTTTCGGGAGAGTTGTAATATTTACATGTATACAGTATTAAATCTGCAGAGTAGTCTGTAATGTAAGTACCTGTATTCCCATCATATATTTCATATACATACTCTCTTTGATTCCAATATATACTTACTCTATTTCCGTTTTCAGTTTTAGGAAGGTTGTAAAAGGATATTAAATTTCTTGTTTCTGTTGTCCAACTACTATATCCAAATCTGTGTGCTGCAAGGATAATGGGTAATGTATCTAGTTCAGGAGTTCCAAAGTCACTTACTATCCAAGTCCCTTTATAGAGAGCTTTTTTATACTCTTTACTTGCAGTAATTGGAGAGCTAACACCTATATTTGGGATTAATACAAAGTAGCCTTCGGGAAGATTAGGATCAAATGGGGGGATATTACTTTCGGGGGTTTGTTCTTTCTCTTCTATATCTTCTTTTTTTTGCACTATCTCTTTTACAATCTTTTCCTCATCTATACTTACAGCTTCTGGGTTAAGTCTATACCAAACATATGGAGCGGTTGGTATAGCTATTAGTACTAGAGTAATTAGAATGAATGTAAAACCTATTATCTGATATACTTTTAGTAACTTATTAATATTTCCTACCCTTTTCATATATTTATACATTATCACATATTTTTAATTAAGAGAAAGTGTTGAG
>JAAZAL010000103.1 GCA_012514355.1 Candidatus Dojkabacteria bacterium | reverse complement strand
TGTCAAAAAATATATTCCCAACAAGAAAAAGAAAAAACAGTTAACAGCAACCAAGCAGATTTGCTCTCTAAAGATTTAATTACTGCTTTTAATGAGATTGAGAGTATATCTAAAGATAATAAAAAGATTGACCAACTATTAACCGAATTAGAACAAAAATATCAAAATCTTTTGAAGGAAAAAATTGACAAAGGAGAAAAAATTGATAGAGTATCTAGGGATATAAAAGAGGTAATAAAAACAAGAGAAAGAATCCAAGCAAATGGGAATAAGAGATTACAGCTTGAGAGACTTTATATTGTATTAACAACATAATTAGACGTTGGCATTTAATCCCATAATATATTAAAATATAACTTGGCTTTCAAAGAATAATAATTTTATACAGATAGATAATGGCTTCTAAAAGTGATTACAAAGCATCTAGTATTCAAGTCTTACAAGGGCTTGAAGCTGTAAGAAAGAGACCTGCTATGTATATTGGTTCTACTGATAGAAATGGTTTACACCATATATTCACTGAAATATTAGATAACTCTGTTGATGAAGCAATAGGAGGATATTGTACAAGAATATGGGTAACACTTCACAAAGATGGCTCTCTTTCTGTTAAGGATAACGGGAGAGGTATTCCAATTGAGATTCATTCGCAAACTAAAGTATCTACTTTAGAGACTGTAATGACTAATCTGCACGCTGGAGGGAAATTTGAAGAGGGTGCTTACAAAGTATCTGGTGGTTTACATGGAGTAGGTATGAAGTGTACTAATGCACTTTCAGAATGGATGATTACTACTGTAAGAAGAGATGGTGGTGTGTACCAGCAGGAGTATAAAAGGGGTGTTCCCCAGGCTCCTGTAAAAAAGGTCGGCTCTATTGAAAATGAAACAGGAACCGAACATAGGTTTATGCCTGATAGTGATATTTTTACTGAAACAGATTTTGATTTTAAAGAGATTGTTAGGAAGTGTAGACAACACGCATATTTAACGGCTGGTTTAAGAATCTCAATACTTGATGAAAGAATAGATGAAGGAAAAGAGAAGCCAATCTTTGATCTTTACTTTGAAGATGGTATTAAGTCATATGTCCTCTTTATGAATATTGATGAGAAAATGGTCAATGAGATACCTTTCTATGTAAATAAAGAGTATGAGGGAGTAGTTGTTGAAGCAGCTATTCAATATACAAACGGAATGGATGAAAATGTTAAATGCTATACAAACAATATCATCAATCCAGAGGGTGGAACTCATTTAGCAGGTTTTAGAACCGCCCTTACAAGTGCAATTAATACATATGCCCAAAAATCAGACCTCTTAAAAGGCTTAACTACATCTTTAAACGGAGATGATGTAAGAGAGGGTCTTACTGCTGTAGTTTCTGTAAAGGTTACAGACCCTCAATTTGAGGGTCAAACAAAAATAAAATTAAATAATCCAGAGGTTAAAAACGCTGTTACAAAGGTATTAAGAGATGAATTACTAACATATTTTGACGAACATCCTAAAGAGGCCAAATCTATTGTTGATAAAGCTATTCTTTCATATAAAGCAAAAGCTGCTGCTAAAGCTGCTAGAGATGCTGTAATCAGAAAGAGTGCATTAGAAAGTACAACATTACCTGGTAAATTAGCAGACTGTATTAGTAATGATCCAAAAGATTGTGAATTGTATATTGTAGAAGGCGATTCTGCAGGTGGAAGTGCTAAACAGGGTAGGGATAGACATACACAAGCTGTATTACCGCTTAGAGGTAAAATAATTAATACAAATAAGTATAGGGTAGATAGGGTACTTGGAAATAATGAGTTTAAAGATATTACAACCGCATTAGGAGTAGGGATAGGGACCTCTTTAGATATAGGCAAACTTAGATATCATAAGATTGTAATAATGAGTGACGCGGATGTAGATGGTTTACACATCACTACCTTAGTCTTGACTCTTCTTTTTAGATTCTTTAGACCACTAGTAGAGCAAGGGTATGTATATGTTGCCCAACCTCCTTTACATAAAGTAGAAATTGGAAAGAAAAAATATTACTTCTTAAATGATTCCGAGAAGGATGCCTTTGTTAAAAAGGCTAAGAGTGCTGGTAAAACTCCTGTAGCTAATAGGTTTAAAGGGTTAGGAGAAATGAATCCTGATCAATTATGGGAAACCACTATGAATCCAGAGAATAGAGCATTAAAACAGGTACATATTGAAGATGGTGAAGAAGCAGAGAAAACATTTGAGATGTTAATGGGAAGTGAAGTACCTCCTAGAAGGAGATTTATTCAAAGATATGCTAAAAAAGCTAATTTAGATGTATAAAGTTATGGCAGATAAAGAAGAAATAATAAAAGCAGAAGAAACAATTGAAATAGAAAATGCACAGCCATCAGAGAATGTAATACAAGAAGATGCTGATTTAGATTTCGATCTCACATTTAAACCAGGAGAGGTAGCCATAAGGTCTATCGTTGATGAAATGAAATCTAACTACATAGATTACTCTATGTCTGTAATTGTTGCTCGTGCACTTCCAGAGGTAAAAGATGGTCTTAAACCATCTCAAAGAAGAGTACTAGTTGCAATGAATGACTTAGCACTAAGTCCTACATCTCATTTTAGAAAATGTGCAAAGATTTGTGGTGATACATCTGGTAACTATCATCCTCATGGTGAAAGTATTGTATATCCTACATTGGTAAAATTAGCTCAAGAGTTTTCTACTAGATATATATTAGTACAAGGACAAGGAAACTTCGGTTCTATTGATGGAGACCCCGCTGCAGCAATGAGATACACAGAGGCAAGGCTAGGTAAAATCTCTCCAGAGTTACTTAAAGATTTAAACAAGGGAA
Organism: Candidatus Dojkabacteria bacterium; assembly: GCA_012514355.1. Taxonomy (GTDB): domain Bacteria; phylum Patescibacteriota; class Dojkabacteria; order SC72; family SC72; genus UBA2259. The sequence goes on along the minus strand of JAAZAL010000103.1, from coordinate 2,595 downwards.
CAGTTACCTTTATTCCTAACTATGATGGTACTAGATTAGAACCAACGGTATTACCAGCCCTTTTCCCAAATCTTTTATCTAACGGTAGTCAAGGTATTGCAGTAGGTATGGCAACACAGATACCTCCTCACAATCTCGGAGAGTTAATAGATGCTCTATGCGAGATGATTAAAAGAAAAAACAAATGGGAAGGAGTAGCTATTTACAATGAATTAAGAAAATCAAAAGAAGCTAAAGAGGTAATTCCTCAAACCTTAAGTTCAAAGCCAGAAGATTATCTAGAAAGCTATATAGATACAAAATCTCCAGAGAGTACAAAACTGCTCAAGGAGATATCTGACAGATTAGAAAAAAATGGGGAGGTAATATATCCTGATTTTAAATCAGATATTACACCTGAAGAGTTAATAGAAATTGTACCTGGACCAGATTTCCCAACAGGTAGCACAATATATGATAGAGATGAAATATTAAATGCATATGCAACAGGAAGAGGAAGAATCTTACAAAGAGCTCAAGCTTCAATTGTTGAAGGTAAAAATGGTAGATATCAAATTGTAGTAACGGAGGTCCCATACCAAGTAAACAAAGCCTTTATGATAGAAAAAATGGCTGATTTGGTAAGAGATAAAAAGATTACAGGTATTGCAGATATTAGAGATGAATCTAACAAAGATGGGATTAGAGTAGTAATAGTACTTAAAAAAGATGCACAACCAAAGGCTGTATTAAACAAACTGTATAAATATACAGAAATGCAAAAAACCTTTAATGCAAATATGATTGCATTGGTTGAGCAAGAACCTATCACTCTTTCTCTAAAGAGAATGTTAGAGCTTTTCCTCTCATTTAGAATTACTGTAACAATTAGAAGATATGAATATGATTTAGCAGAAGCAAGGTATCACGCTCATATCCTTGAAGGTTTACTAAAAGCGCTAGATTTCTTAGATGAAGTAATAGCAACTATTAGAGGTTCTAAAACACAGGAAAGTGCTAAAACAAACTTAATGGATAAGTTTAAGTTTACAGAGGTACAAGCACAAGCAATCTTAGATATGCAACTTAGAAGGTTAGCAGCTTTGGAGAGAATGAAATTAGAAAATGACTACAAAGAAACTAAAGAGAATATAATTGAATACAACAAAATCTTAGACAGTCAAGATAAAATACTTGAAATTGTTGATAGAGACTTAAAGGTAATTAAAGAGGCTTACTCAGATAAAAGAAGAACAAAGGTAGTAAAAGGAAAGATTAATGAGATATCTGAGGAAGATATGATTGCTCAAGAAGAAACCTTAATTACAATTACTCATTCAGGATATGTTAAAAGAGTACCTCCTTCAACATACCAAACACAGCACAGAGGTGGAAAAGGTATCTCAGGAGGGGACACTAAAGAGGGAGATTTCATTGAGCATGTCCTTCTTTGTAATACACATGATGAACTTTTACTCTTTACTAATAAAGGGAGAGTATTTAGTACTAGAATTTTTGAAATACCTGAATACGGTAGAACTGCAAAGGGCATTCCTCTAATCAACTTAGTACAGTTAGACCAAAATGAAATAATTACCTCAATTTTAACTAGAGATCCAAAGGGAGGAGTAATGGGTTCTGAAGAAATTCAAGAGGAACAGGATTCCAAAGGTGTTGTTTCTAAAAAAGATTTTAAATATTTCTTAATGGTTACTAAGGGAGGAATTGTTAAAAAAACAGACCTCTCTCAGTTTGAAAAGATAAGAGCAAATGGATTAACTGCAATAAAACTAGAAATAAATGATGAACTTACATGGGTAAAACCTACAACAGGAGATGATGAAATCTTGCTTATCACTTCTGAGGGAAAATCTATTAGATTTAGTGAAAAGGATGTTAGACCTCTAGGAAGAAATACTAGAGGAGTAACAGCTATGAAGTTTAAAACTGACACTGATTTCATTGTTGGTATGGGAGTAATTAGAGCAAATGAAAATAGAATATTTACTCTTTCAGAGTATGGATATGGGAAAATGACAAAACTCTCTGAGTATACTAAACAGAAAAGAGGGGGTACAGGAATATTTACATTTAGAGTAACAAAGAAAACAGGTAAGGTCTCAGTAGCAAGAATACTTGATCATCCAAAAGCTGAAATAGTTGTAATATCTGAAAAATCTAAAGTAATTAGATCCTCAATCGACGCTATCCCAACTTTAGGAAGACAAACAAGTGGAGTAAAAGTAATGAATGTTGCAGAGGAAGATAAGGTAGCTACAATGGCAATACTGTAAGTTAGTTATCTAGATAAGAGATCACTTTAATATCCTTTGTATCCATACATTGGGTAATATATTCATTATTTTGCTCTTTCTCTAATTTCTCTAAAAGCTTTAATATCTCTGAGTCCTTTTCTGATATCTTCCTTTCTAACAGTGAGAAATACGCAGATATATACTCTTTTAATTTCTCAATCTCGTTATTTGTTTTTATCATTTCCAAACTCTTACAATTTATTAATTCATTTTACTTTAGTAAAAAATATATTTCCTGACCTAATATCTAATATTAACTACTTCTATTTTTCTTTCTATTTTCCTTTTGACTATACTTCTT
>JAAZAL010000144.1 GCA_012514355.1 Candidatus Dojkabacteria bacterium | reverse complement strand
CATGAGCTTGACGTGTTCGACGGTGGCGCCTCCACTCGAGAAGCCGGTCGATGTCTTGACATAGTCAGCGCCGGCTTTGACGGCAGCGCGGCAGCATGCGACGATTTCTTCGTTGGTGAGGAGACAAGTTTCGAGAATAACTTTTAGAAGGCGACCCTGGCAGGCGACTTTGACCATGTTGATTTCGTTGGCGATAAACTCGTAGTCATGGGCTTTCGCCATCGAGACATTGATGACCATATCGATTTCATCGGCTCCGAGTTCGACGGCGCGCTTGGTCTCAAAGACCTTGACGTCGGGGAGCGTGGCTCCGAGAGGGAATCCGATCACCGTGCAAACTTTGACTAAACTGCCTTCGAGCAATTTTTTGACGACTGGGACAAAGCAGGGATTGACGCAGACGGACATGAAGTCATGTTCGCTGGCTTCATCGCACAGTTTGGCGACGGCCGCTAGTGATGCATCTGGCTTTAACAAAGTGTGATCGATTAATTTGTTGTATTCCATGGTATTTCCTCCGAAGTTATTTTAATACGTTTAGGGCAAAGGGCTATTTGCTTTTTGCTTTGGCGGGTTTCTCGGCGGGCTTTTCTTCTTTGGCTTTGGCTTTCTTGGTTTCGAGCACCTTTTTGCCATCGTAATATCCGCATTCGGGGCAGATGTTATGGGCTTTAATCGTCGCTCCGCAGTTTTTGCAGGCGACCAAGCCTTCGACTTCAAGTTTTTGATGCGTGCGGCGCATTCTTTTTTTGGTTTTGGATGTTCTTCTAAATGGTACGGCCATAGTTTTTCTCCTTATGTAGGCTTGTTAATTATAATCTATTACTTATGTAAGTCAATAGGAAAGGGCGAAATTCTAAGCCTTTTTTAACTCTGAATTTTTCGGTCCGCGATATGTGATTGAGGAGACTTTTCCACTGAGGTTTTCTTGGCATTTGAGATGGACTTCAAGGTAGTTGGAAGTATGCCCGCGATAAGTCTGGTCGGCTTCATTAAAATCTTCGAAGAGAACATCCAGCGTTTTACCGTAGTAATTTTGCTCATAATCGCGGTGGAGTTCTTCCGATATTTTGAGCAGGGTATTCACCCGTTTCTTTTTGACCTCGCTCTCCACTTGATCGCTCATCTTGGCGGCCGCGGTATTCTCGCGTTTGGAAAAGGGGAAGACATGGAGCTCTGAAAAAGATATGGCGCGGATTAAGGCGACGGTCTCGTCGAATTCGGCGTCGGTCTCGCCGGGAAAACCGACGATGACATCAGTTGTTATCGCGATTCCGGGTCGCGCTTGGCGCACTTTTTCGACCGTCTTGATGAAATCGCTTATTCGATAGCGGCGATTCATTCGTTTTAAGACCGTTTCCGAACCGCTTTGAAGCGGGATGTGAAGGTGGTCGGCGATGACAGAAGATGATGCTAAAAGAGCGATGAAATCATCATCGATTTCAGTCGCCTCAATCGAGCTGATGCGCAGGCGGTAAAGACCAATGATTTCCTCGCATATTTCGCGGATTAAACGCGAGAAGGAATAATTCGCTAAATCCCTTCCATAACCACCGGTGTGAATGCCGGTGATGACGATTTCTTGATAGCTGTTATCGACCAGCATGCGAATTTCTTTTTTGATTTCTTGCGGATCGCGGCTCCGCGATTTTCCGCGGACAAAGGGAATGATGCAATATGAGCAAAAATTGTCACATCCATCCTGAATCTTGACAAAAGCCCGCGATGTCATCGGCTGCATGAGAGTCGCGATTTCTTCATAATCGAACTGGCGCGGTTCGGCCTCGATAACAGCCCGTCTGAGCGGCTGTTTTTGTACTTCTTT
>JAAZAL010000102.1 GCA_012514355.1 Candidatus Dojkabacteria bacterium | reverse complement strand
TCTTTTAAAAGTCTTGAGTAAATATCATATGCCCTATCTCCTTCTCTTTCCTTTTCAATTACAGTTGGAATTAAAAATGACATATTAAAATATTAAAATCTTAATTATGACTATCTAAAAATTCTTTACCTAAGACTTCCTCAATAAAGAGTCTAAAAGCTTTCTCTTTTACCTCTACTCTTTTAACATACTCTCTCCACTCTAAATTTGAAAATACACTTTGATCAGCGTCTGGTCTTTCTTTTTTAATACTTTCTATCTTTTCTTCTAACTCCTCGTCTGAGACTTGAACTTCCTTTGTTTCAGCAAACAAAGAAAGGAACACATCACTTTCTATTGCTTCTTTAGCATCCATTTGCCATAGCTCTCTCATCTTCTCAATTGTAATATTGTTTGCTTTCAAGAAATCATCAATACTTACTCCCCTACTTTTCATATCCTCGTTAAATGCTTTCTCCCTTTCACTTGCTTCAAAGTCAACTGCAGGTTGTGGTATCTCTATTTTAGATTCTTTAATTGCTAACTTAAGTGCCTCATCTTGCATTTTATGCATTTGATAATGTTCTTTTTGAACTTGGAGAGCACTTTTAATTTTCTCTCTTAACTCTTTTAATGTTGTGATAGTTTCTTCTCCAATCACTTTACCAATTTCTTTAGCCCATGCATCATTGACTTCTTTTGTTTCTGTTTTTTGAGATGTTTTTAACTCCTCAATAGCTTGATCAATTTCTTTTTCATCAACTGATGCAACCTCTTTAGTAACCTTAACCTTTTTCATATTACCTAAGGTAAATTTAGGCATAGTGGTTACTGTTATTGTAAATGGGATATCTAAATTCTCTAAAAACTTAGGAATTTCTTTAAACTCATATGGAGCAATTGGTACAAGATTTTCCTTTTCAACTGCAGTGTTTATGTAAAGAGGTGCTAGTTTTTCAAAGGTTTCATATTTAACTACCTCTTTTACTTGAGGACTTACTAAATTAGAAGGAACTTTTCCCTTCCTAAAACCCTTAAGGTCTAAATCTTTGGAGTAATCTTTTAACATTAATTCGTATGAGTGATTAAAACTTTCAAAAGGAATTGTTAATTCAAACTCATGAGTATATTCATTAATATCTTTTCTTGTATATTTAGTATCCATAACTAATTAAATGAAATTAAAAAAGTATTGTATTTTATGTGTTTTTGTATAATTTGTCCAGTTTCCCAACTATTACAAGTCTTTGGTTTGAAGACCAAAGAGGTTCGCAAGTAATTAGTGTAATTCTCCAATCAGAAAAGTCAGCTAAAACAGATATATCATTTTTTTCTACTACCTTTGTTTCAGTTACGATATATGTATATGAAGCATTACTTTGAGCAACCTCTATTCTATCTCCTACTTTCACTTTATCTAAATTAAAAAAAGTATCTTTGTTGGGTGGTAATTTTAAATATCTATGCCCGATTATTACAATATTTCCTTTTTGACCAGGTAGGGAGGAAATTGGGAAGTGCCAGAATCCCTTATCCATAGTATGGGAATCTAAGCCTTCATATACAGCTCCATCTACCTCTATAGAGTTAATTAATATCTTAGTTTCTAATTCTTCAAGTATTTTACTTTCCAATACAGTATCTTTTCCAATACTCTCTTCAATACTCGTATGGTTTGGACTTTCTAGAGCCACTCCCAGTACCCTGTCTTTTGTAGGTACTAACTGCGTAAGTATTTGAAAGGTTAATTCTTTAGCAGATCTTTGTATATCAAATCTTTTTATAGGCCCGATTACCTTGTTGTAATTTGGGTATATTACAAAATATCCCAAAGGGAATATTACTAATGCAATTAGTATTACAGTTATTACAATTTTAAATACTTTCTTCATATGTATATTTTACCAATTTATCATACATCTTGCACTATTTTTCATTTTGTTTTATGCTATTGGGTATAAAGTATATAAATTATTATATGGGTTATAGTGGCAAAGAAAAAAGAAAGTAATAAATCTGCCTCAAAATATATAGAAAATGATAGTATGAGAAACAAGGTTGAAATTAAACAACCTATTTCTCCAACCCAAGAAAGAGTATCTAGATTAGTAGGTTCTCTTTTTATTGGTCTAGGTGTTTTACTATTAGCTTTCGGAGTATTTTCATATATTAAATTTAGGGAAGAGCCTTTACTAGATCCAAATCTAGAAGCTCCTAAATTAGAAGAGTCTACTACTATTACTAATGGGGACACTTTAAAGATTAAAGGGAATGCATCTGGATATGACAATGTTTTTGTATATGTAAATGAGGAGAAGGTTGGTGAAGCAAAGGTAGAGGATTCCAAGTTTAGCTATGATTACAAAGTAGAAGATGAGGGGGAGTACAGTATATCTATTGCAGGTGTTAAAGGTTTTCCAAACAGAAAGATTTCATCTAAATCAGATTTAATGTCTTCTGTTGTAGATAGAACAGGTCCTGATGCACAAAGTGTTACATTTAAGTATGGAGAAGAGACAAACAAAGATACCTTTATACTTGTAGGAACCACAGAATCAAATGCATCAGTTGTTGTAAAAAGAGGGACTGAAAGCTTTGACGGATTAGCAGACAAAGATGGGAATTTTAGAATTGAGGGAATAGCTTTGGACGAAGGAAAGAATGTATTTGCTATTAATATTAAAGATTTGGCAGGAAATGAAATAACGCTAGATGAGAAGGTAAAAGTTACTTACTCTCCAACAGGGAGCGTAAATGGAGATGCTGTTGTAGATGAAAATATTCCTCAAGCAGCTGGAACATTTGATGAATTAATAGGGAATAACTTAATGATGATATTTGGATTGTTAGCATTATTCGCTTTTGTTGGTAGTTCTACTGTGTCTTATTTAAAGAATAAAAGGTAAGGATTATTGATTTTGAAATTAAAGAGAGGCATAGGCCTCTCTTTTTTTGTATAATGGGTTTATGAAAAAAATATATATTTTACTTGTTGTGCTATTTCTATTTTTAATCCCATCTATTTGCTTTGCCCAAGAAGAGGTTTCATACAAAGGAAAAGTAATTGAAAGTAAGCAAGTTGCTTGCTCTGAGGTTATAAATGATGAATATACCTGTTTTGAGTATATAGTTGAAATTGAGCAATTAGGTGAAGAAAAAACAACTATTCCTATACTCTCAGAAGATGGTCAGCCCAAGTTTACTAATGGGGATAAAGTATATATTACCCAGATGAGTGATATGGAAAGTGAGCTGTGGAGTATTATAGGATTTAATAGGAATACTCCAATAATTGTGTTAATTTCATTGTTTTGCTTTTTAGCTATTCTTATTGGTAAAAAGCAGGGTCTTGGTTCTTTAATCAGTTTAGCCTTAACAGTAGTTATACTTTACTTATGGGCAATACCTAAGATATTGGCTGGTGGAGATGTAATATTTATTGGGGTAGTTTCTGTGTTAATTACTTTAGTAATTATTTTGTATGCTTCTCATGGTTTTACTAAGAAAAGTAGTATAGGTGTTCTTTCTACTGCTATTGGTATTGTTATAGTTGGTATTTTAGCAAAGCTGTTTAGTAATTATATTAGAGTTGATGGTTCTGGAAGTGAGGAAGCATTTCTTTTACTTAGCCAAACTAATGGTAGTGTAAACCTCTCTGATGTTTTCTTTATTAGTATTCTTATAGGTGCTATGGGTGTATTAGATGATGTTGTAATGAGTCAGATTTCAGCAATAGTGGAGTTGTATAGGGCGAACTCTAATTTAAATACGATACAACTATTTAAAAGGGCAATGAATATTGGAAGAGATCATATCTCCTCTATGGTAAATACCCTTTTTATTGCATATGCAGGTTCAAGCTTAGCAGTGGTAATGCTTCTTACTTATACTAATGATGGTATAGGAAACATTATTACAATTGATGTTATAGCAGAAGAGATTGT
>JAAZAL010000101.1 GCA_012514355.1 Candidatus Dojkabacteria bacterium | reverse complement strand
TCATCCATTTCAACCAAAGCCTCAATTAGAGTAGCTCTTTGTTCCTGAGCTTTACTCTTTAATTCCTCAGGTATTGGAATCTCCTCAATTTCTTGAGCCTCAGCAGAATTGTATTTGAAAGCCTTATTCAAAAGTAAATCTATATATCCATACAGTTCACTTTCTCTTCCTAGGGGAATTGTAATAGCTACAGCCTTGTTACTCAATCTCTGTTTAATAGTGGAAAAACTCTTATCAAAATCTCCACCTATTAAGTTAATCTTATTCAAAAAACATATTCTTGGAACTTTATACTTATTTGCCTGTCTCCATACTGTTTCAGATTGTGGTTCAACACCCTTTCTACCATCAAAAATTACTACTGCACCATCTAATACCCTTAAAGACCTCTCTACTTCTGCAGTAAAATCTACATGCCCTGGTGTATCAATAATATTTATTCTATATCTCTTACTATCATAGTCCCAGAAACATGTTACAGCTGCAGATTGAATAGTAATTCCTCTCTCTCTTTCCTGTTCCATAGAGTCAGTAGTAGCAGCACCGTCATGGACTTCTCCCATCTTGTGAATCTGTCCAGTAAAATACAATAGTCTTTCAGTTGTTGTTGTTTTTCCAGCATCTATATGAGCGATAATTCCGATATTTCGGATTTGCTCAAGAGACATCTTTACATCATAGGTTTGCATATTAAAAAATCATAAAATTAAAGCCTAAATGGGAACTTAGGAATATACGCGGTATGGATTATATCAAACTAATCAATCTGAGCCAATAGGGATTGGGCCTCTTTTGATACTATACCATTAAGATCATACTCTAAACATTTCTTTGCATACTCTTGTGCTTGCTCAATATCCCCATTTTCAAATTTTAATCTTGCTACCAAGAGATTATATCTTGGATCAAACTGATCTAAATCCCAATATACATCAACTACTTTCTGAGCTTCCTCTAACTTCTTACTTTTTATTAGAAAATCTCCTTGAGAGTACAGATAATCTGCTTTTTGGAAAGGTTCTAATTCTTCATACTCAATTTTATTCATATAGTAGGAGAATTTTTCACTATCACTTCTAAGAGAGTATATATACATGTAATACATTGGTATCCAACTTTCACCAACAAATATCTTTTCAGCACCCCTCATTACCTCTAATGCTTTCTCTGTAAGATTATCTTCTAACAATATATCTAGGTACTCTTGATAAATTACTGAGTCCGAAGTATCAGCACTGTATGCTATGGCACTATCATAGTAACTGAAAGCACTATTGATATTATTTATTAAAACATAGTCTCTAGCTAATACCCAATATATATATTTATTTAGGTCTCCCAAAGAAGATGTACTTTCAAGTAAATCAATACTCTTTTGGTACTGCCCATATTCGTAGTAAGCCTTACCTAAAATATATATTCCATCTATATATTCGTCCATCTTACTCACCTCTGGTTCAAGTAATGCAATCGCTAAATATGGATAACCTTGTTCCACATACTCTTTGCTAAGCTTAGCAAGATTGAATAGCTTATCTTCATTAACACTATTTAGGATTTCGCCCCAAGTAACAAACTCCTCTCTCCATACCTCTCCTGGTTCTACACTTTTTAAAGTCTCCTTTGCTTTTTCTACCTCGCTTAAACTTTCAACATATGAAAGAATTAATTTAGCCTCAATTAACATCTCACCCTCATATTTCTCTTCTAGTAGCTTTCTTGCTTTTTCTATCTGTCCTACTTGAAGGAAGGATTTAGCCATTCCCAGAGATGCTGGAAGATGATTACTGTCCATTCCATCTGCAAGTTGATATGAATACAAGGCTTTTTCAAAATTCTTATACTCATAGTATCCATCTCCTACAAGAGTGTAAAGGATAGCACTATCTTGCTCTGGAAGTTGTCCTCCTGACTCTTCAATTATTTTACTGGCATCCTCCATTCTGTTTTTAGATATAAAGATCTTTACCATTCTCTCAAAGGCATCTCTTTTCGATGGAATTAAACCAGAAGCCTCACTTAATTTCTCAACAGCTAGCGTATACTGTTTCCCCTCTATCAAAATATCGGAATCAGAAATAATTCGGCTATACTGCTCTAACTCCTCTTCAGATGAAGTACATCCGGAAAGAAAGAATGCCGAGAAAAACAGTACAAAGGATAGAAAGAAAATTTTTATTGATTTATTCATACTACATATTTTACACATCTTTTATCAATCATGCTATACTTTCTGTAATCCCAATATATATGGGCTTCTATGGATACTCAAACAGATCTCAATAACAATAAAAAAAACTTAATATATAGCCTTTTCCTTTTACTCCCTTTTTTTGTATTCTCTTTTTTCTTACTCTATTACTCTAAGGGGTTACTATTTGCTCAAGAGAGTGCTAACAAGTTAAATGTTGAAATAGAGGAGTATCTATATCTCCCCAATACGACAAAAGAGAGAGCTTCGTATGGCCCTAAGTTAATAAGTATTAAAAGGGGAGATGAGGTTGTAAATATTTTAACTACTTTAACGAGCGTTGAAGATATTTTAAAAGATAATGGATTTACTCTAGAAAAAAATGATTATGTATATTTAAATACTCAATATGTTGTTGATAGAAGTATTATCAAAATTGTAAGAACAAGTAGTGTACTATTTGAGAGCGTAGAAGAAATCCCGTATTTAAGTGTAACAAAAGAAAACAGTAATTTGTTGAGAGGACAAAACAGTATCATACAAGAGGGTGTAATGGGTGTTAAAAAAGAGGTATATCAAAACACATATGAAGATGGTGTATTGGTTAAAAGTGTTTTAACAGATGAGATTGTATTAAAACATCCTCAAAAAGAGATAATTGAAATTGGAACATCCTGGTATACATTAGAAGGAATAGAATTACACGACTACAACTGTCCATATTGGTACTCTGTAGTAGACTCTGGACCATACTCCCAAGAAGAAAAAGAGTGGTTAAAATATATCATGTATTGTGAATCTGGTTGTAATGCAGAATCAAACAAGAGTAGTTACAAAGGGCTTTTCCAATGGAGTCCATACTGGTGGAGTAAACAGTTTAGCGAAAATATTTTTGATGGACACGCTCAAATAAAGCATACTATTGAAAAATATAGGGCTGGAGAATCTACAAGAGCAAGTCAATGGCCAGCATGCAATGCTAAATATCTAAGAGAAAAAAAATAATTAACTATCCCAACTGTAATACTCACATATATCCTGAGGTATCTCACCTAAAAATCTTGAGGGAATTTGTGTGGAGTATCCTTCTCTAGTAAGTCTTTGTTGTGCAAATGTTAAATACAATTTTTCTTTAGCTCTAGTAATACCTACATAACAAAGCCTTCTTTCCTCCTCTAATTCATTTTCATCTGTAAATGATCTAGAGTGAGGAAGGATACCCTCTTCAACGCCTACAATAAAGACATAGTTAAATTCTAACCCCTTTGAAGAGTGTAGTGTCATAAGGTTTACATAATTACCACTACCATCTTGATTTTTATTTTGTTCCTGTTCTATCAAATTAATCTCTTGTAAAAACATATCTAAAGATTTCTCCTTATATCTCAAAGAGTAGCTACTAGCCACACTTTTTAATTCTTCTATATTTTCTTTTTTATATTCAGCTTCCTCTGTTTTATCATCAATATATTCTATATATTTAATTTTTCTTACCATTAAATCTATTATTGAGAGCACATCCACCCCCATTGTGTCAGTATATATAGAGCCGAAAAGAGAGATGATGGATAGAAATTTCCCCATCTGAGGGAGTAAATCTTCAATTTTTTTGTATACTGTCGGATTAATATCTAAAGAGTGCTCTACTCCATTACTAATTTCATAACACCCTATCAAAAGTTGTGGTTGTAGTGTAGGAGAGCTTTTAATAGGGTGTTATGAAATTAGTAATGGAGTAGAGCAC
>JAAZAL010000100.1 GCA_012514355.1 Candidatus Dojkabacteria bacterium | reverse complement strand
TCGGTTAATAGTTGGTCAATCTTTTTATTATCTTTTGATATACTTTCAAACTCATTAAAAGCAGTTATTAGATCCTTTGAGAACAAATCTGGTTGGTTACTTTTAACTGTTTTTTCTTTTTCTTGTAGGGAATATATTTTTTGACATCTAGAAATTACAGTGGGTAAAAGATTGTTTTCATTGTTTGTACAAAGGATATATTCAGATGTTTTACTACTCTCCTCTAGTACTTTTAAGAAAGAATTTTGTGCTTCATGTGTTAATTTCTCTGAAAAAGGAATTAACGCTATTTGAATCTTTTCAATATATGGAGTAAAAATCATTTCTTTCTGTAAATCTTTTACATCTTGTATTCCAATACTTTTAATGTTTTTGGAAGTTAATATATGTAGATCAGGATTCTCTATTTCAAAGGGGTTCTCAGAAATGTTTCTTTCCCAAAGTCTTTCGATGAGCTTTTTAACAACCTCCTTTATTTTCTCTTGATTATTACCTAGAATTAAATATGCCATTATGATAGATTTTATCATAAATAGGGATAAATTAATTGAAAATATTAATGAATTTACAGGTTAAAGAGTTGCAAGAGTGTATTAATATAGACGATTTTATTAAGAAAAGTCCGAACTCAAATTTTATGCAGTCTTGTAATTGGAGTAAATATCAACAGGAGGGATTAAAAAGAAAAACTTTTAGATTAGGTTTTTTCCAAGAGAAAGCTTTAGTTGGAGTTTCCTACTGTTATGAAATCTCTCAGACATTTGGAAAATATATATACTGCTCAAGAGGTCCAATTCTGAAAGAGTTAAATTCAGAATTGTATTCAGAGGTTTTAAAACTTTTAATATCGTCTTTTCAAGAGAAGGGATATCTATTTTTAAAAATAGACCCGAGTCTTAAGGCAAAAGAAAGTATATCCGAAGTTCCTTTATCACTTGGTTTTAAAAAATGTATTAACTATGTACAACCTGAAACCCCTTGGTTTACAGAGTTAGTTGGAAATTCTGAGCAAGAACTGTTTAATTGGTGTAATGAAAATGGAATGGGTAAAAATTATCCTACATATATTAGAAAGGCAAGAAGGGCTGGTGTATCTGTCCGATTTTCAAAAGATATTTCCGATTGGGAAATGTTTACTAAGTATCTTGCAAAGAGTTCTGAGCGTAAGGATTTTGTTATTAATGACACTAATTATTACATTAACCAAAACAAGTATCTAGGAGATAGTAATGAAATTCGTTTGGCAATTGCAGAGTTTGAAGGAGAACCTATTGCCATGCTAGTGCTCTCATTTTTTGGTAATGAAGTCTCTTGTTTGTATAGTTGCCAAACTGGAATACAAAGTAAACTAAGAGGAGCTATGTTGCTAAGATGGGAGTGTATGCTTAAAGCACAAAAAGAGGGTTATAAATTTTTTAACTCTTGGGATGTATTACCTGATGAAAAATACAAACCGAGTGCCCCAAGATATGGGTATTCAAATTTTAAAAGAGGTTTTGGTGGTTACTTGGTTAGGTATCAGAGATGTATGGATTACCCCTATTCCAAAAGTAAGTATTTGTTAGTTAGAGTATTAGATATTTATAGGAGGATTAGATATTACAGAGATAGATGAGATTTTAGTTATAGGTCGTGCAAGGAATTTTGTATACTGCTATTATATTCCTAAGAGTAATTTAAACTGCCTATTTTGTGGTCCAAGAAACTCTACTTACATATTTACAAAAACAGGGTGTAATTAGTCAGGCTGATGCTGTCAAAGTCCAGCTTGAAAGAAGTCGTTCTCCTAAAAATGAGGAAACCATTATCAGAGAGATGGATCTAGCAGATGACCTTTCCATTGTAAAAGCAAAATCAGCACTTTTTAATATCCCATTTGTAGATTTAATTGAAAATGATGTCCCAGAAAGTGTTATTGCGGAAGTCCCTATTGATAACCTAAAAAAATACAAGGTTGTACCTTTTGAAAGAGGTGATAACTATGTCAAATTGGCTATGTATGATCCTTTCGATGTTCAAGCTACCCAGGCTCTTCAGGGTAAATATCCACCTAATACAAAACAGATTGTATATATTACTACAGAAGATGGGCTCAATTTTGTTTTAGATAGAAGGATGGGAGATGTAATGAGTTCAGAGGTAACTGAGGCCTTAGAAGATGCTGAAGTACCTGTCCAAG
>JAAZAL010000099.1 GCA_012514355.1 Candidatus Dojkabacteria bacterium | reverse complement strand
GGATATTTTATATACTCCAAGTTTGTCTGCATTAGGATGTATTTCTTTTGCTACTATTTCTGCTATTACTACACCCTCATACGCTTTAGAAAGCTCACTATACCCCTCTACTGAACCTATTTTAGTAGATACAATATCTAATACCTTTTCAAAATCTAAATTCTCAAGTCCAAACTCTTTTAAAGAATTAATAGGTAGTTTCATATATTTAAAGTGCTCTTAAGAAATTTATATCACCATCTCTAAGTTTTCTAATATCATTTATTCCTCTTTTTATTGCAACTAGTCTGTCTAATCCTACGCCCCAAGCAAAGCCGGAGTATTTCTGAGGATCAAGACCACCAGCAAGAAGGACGTTGGGATGTATCATTCCACAACCCATTAACTCTATCCATCCACTATTTGCACATGTACTACATCCCTTTTTATTACAGAAGGGACAACTAATGACAAATTCTACATCTGGCTCAGTAAAGGGGAAATATGCTGGTTGCATTTTAATTTCTAAATCAGTTTCTAGATACTGTTCTAAATACTCTTTAATGGTAGCTTGCATATTACCCATAGATATTGCTTCATCTACATATATTCCCTCTATTTGATAGAAGGTATGTTCATGACTAGCATCAGTTGCCTCATTCCTAAAACATCTTCCAGGTAATATTACTCTAATTGGTGGAGGCCCAAATCTTCTTAATGCTCTATTTTGCATTGTTGAGGTATGTGCAGGAAGTACAAAATTCTCATCAGTCCAGAATGTATCATACATATCTCTAGCAGGGTGTCCTTTGGGGAAATTAAGGCTTTCAAACATATGAAAATCATCATCTAACTGTCTACTTTCTAAAATATCAAAACCCATTCTTTGAAATATATCTAGTATTATCTCTAACTCTTCCATTAGTGGATGAGATGAACCCTTAAGGTCTATTATATGAGGCCTTTTATCTTTTGAGCTATTAACATCAAAAGGAGCGGAAGGGTCAATACTTACAGTTGATTTCTCATTATTAATATTGCTTTCTTTCTGTAATATTGTTTCCTCTAAATCTTTTTTCAAACCATTGAGTTGCTCTCCATACTCCTTTCTTTGGGAAGCCTCTATATCTTTAATATCTTTGAAAAGTTTAGTAAGTACACCATCTTTAGAAAGATATTTCTGTTTTAACTGTCCACCAGTAAGTTGATTAATATCTTCTATTAAAGTGTTTTTAATATTATCCAAAGTAGTAATCATTTAATATATGTATGATGTTATCTTAAAAGTATACAATATTATATTTTAAAGATTAAGTTAATACAAAAAAGGACTCAATTTGAGTCCTAATATCTTCCAAATATATGGACTCTAAAGAGATTTAACTATAAAGGAGAATACCTCAGGATTATTAAAAGCTATATCAGAAAGCACTTTTCTATTTAATTCACTCTTTTTCTTCTTTAAACCAAAGATTAGATCTTTATACTGAATACCATTGTTTTTACATGCAGCATTTATTCTAGATATCCAAAGTGTTCTAAAATCTCCTGCTCTCTTTTTTCTATCGTTATATGAATATTGACCAGCGTGCATTAAAGCTTCATGGGAGACCTTATACAATTTGCTCTTAGTCATCCTATACCCTTTAGTTTGGGCTAATACTTTGTTATGTCTTCTTTTTCTTACTGTACCACCTTTTACTCTCATGTGTTTATTAACCTAAATTAACGACCTTTCTTCTAAGGTTCTTTTCATTAGTTCCAGAAACTACTCTGTCACTATCCTGTCTTCTTTTGGACCTTCTTGACCTCTTTGTCTTGAGATGTCCCTGATGACTCTGTTTGTACATCATCTTTGCTTTCCTGTTCCCCTTCGGGTTGGATAGCTTTACTCTCTTTATTGCTGTTTTGTTTGTTTTTTGTCTTGCCATCTTTTTTAAATGTGATTGTTATACTATTAAATTCACTCTTTGGCTCGGGTTCGATACTACAATATTCAGTAAAATTAGTCAATATCTCATTAAAAACCCCTTTCATTTGTTCATACGGTTGTCTTCCTTTTTTTATTGTAGTTATCTTTACTGGATGACCCTTTTCAAGAAATTCTTTTGCTCTTCTAATTCTAGTATTCATGTCCCCAACATCAATTACAGCACTAAATCTAAATTCTTTTAGATCTTTTGCTTTTCCTGTTTTGTTTTTTCTTAATTTCTTCTTCTGTTCATATATATATTTAGAAAAATCCATTATTCTACAAACAGGAGGATTACTTGTTGCACCTACCTCTACTAAATCTAGTTCAACCGCACGAGCCATTTCTTTTGCTTTAATTGTATCTACCTCTCCCAAGTTCTCTCCTTTTTCATCAATTAGTAATACCTTAGGTACTCTAATCCAATCATTTATTTTCACTCCTAAATCCTTATTACTTCTTTGATTGTTAAAATCCATTTATTAAATATGTATTAATTAATTTATTTATGTTTTTTCAACCTTATCTCTTCTAAAAGGTAGTCTAAAAATTCCTGTTTCTTCATTAAACCTATCTCTTTATTTAATCTAGATCTTACAGATACAGTTTCTGTTTCAATCTCTTTATCTCCAATTATTACTAAGTAAGGAATCTTTAATTTCTCTGCATCTCTAATTTTAGATTGCATACTTTTATTCCTATCATCCAAGGTTACTCTAATATTACTACCAGAGAGAGATTCATATATCTCTTTTGCGTACTTTATATGTTTCTCACTGATAGGGATTACTGTTACTTGATCTGGTGCTAACCAAAGTGGGAAGTCCCCAGCGTGGTGTTCTATTAAGAATGCAAAGAATCTTTCAAAGGAACCAATTAATGCCCTATGTATTACAAATGGTTGTTTCTCTTGTCCATTTTCATCAATATATTTAATATCAAAGCGCTCAGCTAGATTAAAATCTAATTGAATTGTAGATATTGAGTCCTCTTTTCCATATACATTCACCGCTTGAACATCTATTTTAGGTCCATAGAAGGCGGCGTCTCCAGGCATCTCTTCAAATTTAATACCTCTTGCCACTAATACTTTTCTAAGTGCTTCTTCTGCAATTTCCCATTTCTGTATATCTCCAGCATATTTCTTAGGATTTTTCTCTCTATCTGAAAGAGAGAGTCTAAATCTATATTTATCAAATCCGATATCTTTGTAAAAGATATCAAGTAAGTCTAATGTTTCATTTATTACCCCTTCTAACTGCTCTGAAGTACAGAACAGATGTGCATCATTTTGAGTAAATCCTCTAACTCTCTGAAGGCCGTGTAACTCTCCTGTTTTCTCAAATCTATATACGGTTCCAAATTCGCCCATTTTAAATGGTAAGTCTCTGTAACTTTTAATCTCCATCTTATACACCATCATACCTGCAGGACAGTTCATTGGTTTGAGGTAGTAATCTTCGTTATCTACTTTAATTGGAGCGTACATGGAGTCTTTATAGAAGTTCAGATGACCAGATATTTCAAACAGCTCTCCTCTTACTATATGTGGAGTTAATATATGTTGATATCCATGTTTCCTCTCTAAATCAATCATGTAGTTTTCTAATATCCTTCTCATTGTATATCCTCTTGGTAACCATACAGGTAATCCTTGCCCGATCTCAGGAATTATTGCATACAGTTTTAACTGTTTTCCTAATACTCTATGATTATATTTTTCAGCGTCTTCTATATTCTTAAGATATATATCCATCTCTTCTTTTGTTTCAAAACAAGCACCATATATTCTGGTTAACATCTTTTGTGTCTCATCACCTCTCCAGTAGGCGCCAGCGGTTTTAATTAATTTAATAACCCCTACTTCCCCAGTATTTTGGATATGTGGTCCTCTACAAAGGTCTACAAATTCATGGTCCCCTGTAATAAAGAAACTTAATTCTTTATCAGGTATTCCTTTTAGTAGCTCTAATTTATAGTCTTGGCAAATATCTTTAAAATATTTTATAGCATCTTTACGTTTCATAAAGGTTTGAATTATCTGTAACTTCCTTTTAATGATTTTTTTCATTTCAATCTCAATAGCTTTTAAATCCTTCTCTTCGATTGGTTGAGAGAATTCAAAATCATAGTAGAAACCGTTATCTATTGCTGGCCCTATACCTAGTTTGGCATCTGGGTATAGCTTTAGTACAGCGTGTGCTAGTACATGTGAGGCTGAATGTCTCATTTTTTCTATTTTTTCTTCTATTTCGTTTACCATATTGTTAATACTCTAAATTAATATATACATTTATATCAGGGAAAATATTTGCTTGAAAAAGTTTGGCATTAAAAACATGTCGTAAATACAACCTTATGAATTTTTGATTTATTAATACCGAATTTCTTATACATTCCTTGTATTTTATATCTTTTCTTTTAAATATACAATCTAGCCTACTTAACAATATACAGAGATATTGAATTTAAGCCAAATTCATAGGTATCTACCTTTTTAATATGTTCAAACTGTAAAGTATCAATTGGATATCTCCTTGGGTGTTTAATTATCAAAGCTCCTTTGAATTTATTACCTTTTACATTGTTAACTCCAGGTAAATATTCTGATACCTGATTAATTACTTCTTGCATTTTAAATACCCTTTTAGTGTTATACAGTTTGTATGGGGGGTCCATAAAGATGATATCCCAACTTCTATCTGTATCTTTGTTTTTAGCAATGAAGTCCTCTACTTTACTTTTAATTACTTCTGCTTGAGGAAGAAAAACAGTATGAGCAATATTTTTTCTAATTACTAGATCTGCCTGTTTAGAAGCGTCTACTAGAGTTGCTTCTTTAGCACCTCGAGAGAGTGATTCTAGAGCAAATGAGCCTGCTCCGGCATAGAGATCAAGAATTGTTTTGTTTGCAATGTCTTTGCCAATTGCATCAAATATTCTTACTTTCATTCTATCTGTTAGTGGTCTGGTATTTCTTGGAATATCAATTTTAAAGTTTTTTGCTTTTCCACCAGTAACTCTTACACTTGCAGATATAGTGGGTTCTTTACTTAAAAATCTTTCTTTAAGAAATGCTTGTTCTCTTTGTTCAAAGTCTTCCCAACTTTCTACTTTATGTTTGGTTTTCTCTTTTCTTAATTTTTTAGATGAATCGAATTTTAAACTCATAGTCGCTATTATACTAGTTAATGTTAAGTCTCTCTAGTAGTACTCCCTCCATTTGAATATACTGCTCTTCTTGGACAAAGTCAGTAAAGGTTGCGGTAGTTGACCAATCACTTACATTGTCATCACTATCCCAGAATCTAATTCTCCAATAGTATGTAATATTGGAGTCTCCAGTTAATGCTGTTCCTGCATATGTTACATCTGGCATATATTGATCAGTAGCAGTTGAAGTCATTGCTGTTTTGTTTGTGTCCCAGATTACTGTTCCAGTAAAGGAGCTGTTACTGTTTACCTCTATTTCATAGTACACTGCATTGTCTCCATTAGGATCAGAGTGTAGGGCAGTAAATTCTGGAGTTGTAGAAAATATCTGTGTTGGATTAGTTGAACCATCTACCTTAGGGCTACTTGGGGCGCTAGGAGGTCCAGACATAGTAAATTGAGCAGTAGATGACCAACTACTCTCTCCCCCATTGTTATCCCAAAACTTCATTCTCCAGTAATATGTTGTTCCGTTAATGGTAAGTGTTGTTCCAGCATATGATATGTTAGATGATCTACTTCCATTTGTAATTGGTCCTGTTGAAGTTTTAGTACTATCCCAGATAGTCGTGCCCAAAAAGTCAGATTGAGTATTAACTTCTATTTGATAGTATGTACCAGTATCAGAAGGATTTATGTCTGTAAATATTGCACTAAATTCAGGAGTAGTATCAGTTACCTTAGTAGGGTTAGTAGAAGATTCTGTTAGTAATGAAGATGGTGTATTAGGGTTAGTATTTATGGAAGAAACAGTTGTAGTCCCACTTATTGCAACAGCTGTTGCAGGAGTAACAGCTCGCGAAGCAGTTATCTGTGTGGATGGATTTGT
>JAAZAL010000098.1 GCA_012514355.1 Candidatus Dojkabacteria bacterium | reverse complement strand
TACAAAAATACCCCTAGCAATTATTGATGCACTAGCAACCGCTATATCAGATTCACCTTTATGAAACTGTATAAATTTGGATTTTTTTCCTAACTGACCTAATTCATTGGTTACCCTACTCTTTGAAGCAGAGAACTGGTCTATAACAACATAATTACAAACCTCTTTTTTTGATTCTAAGTCTCTTAATCCCTCCTCTATTACCTTAGCGTGTTGTTTAGCAAGTAATAAAGAGGCATTTCTATATATCTTTGTTAATCGATTATATTCATTAGGATATACAATAGAGGAATAATAATAGGGATAATCTTTAACCATACTGTATAGATTCTCTATTTTTTCATCAGAAAACTTCTTAGAATCTGCAAAACCCAATAACTTAACCTTTTTAAAAAACTCCTCATTTACAAAACATCCTACAACAACTAAAGGACCAAAATAGTCACCCTTACCAACTTCATCTACACCAAAGTGAGCTAGGAACTCCTCAGAGGTGTCTTCTTTCTCTTTCTTTAACATTGATATTACCCTAGTAAAATCCTCCCTACCCTGAAGTACAAGCTTACCACTAAAATACATTGTTGCTATTGATCCCAAAGGACTTCTCAATCTATATACTACATACTGATTACTATCATTTTGTTCGACCCAATTTTGGGCAAGCAGCAAATCTTTAATTGTTTGAAACTCTTCTTTCTTAATATCTAATGAAATGGTATTTTGATTACTCATATATATATATTTAATTAAATATCTCTTCTACCCTCAAGAGCCTTTTTTAAAGTCAATCTATCTGCATACTCTAAATCCGCACCAGTTGGAAGACCCATTGCTAATCTTGAAACATGTATTTTTCCCTCCTTAATATATTTTGAAAACATATCTTGGATATAGCTGGCTGTTGCCTCTCCCTCAAGACTAGGATTAGTTGCTACAATTAATTCAATCTTTTTCACACTCTCATTAATTGTTGATATTACTCTTTTGCCCAACTCATCAAATCTTAATTCCGAAGCAGTAACTCCCTCAGCAGGAGAGATTACACCCCCTAATACAAAGTACAAACCATTAAATACTGCGGAGTTTTCAAAAGCTACTACATCCAAAGGCTCTTCTACAATACATATGGTGCTATGATCTCTACTGGGGCTACTACATATATCACAGATATCTTTATCCGTGACATTAAAGCAGGAGTTACAAAATTTTGTCTTACTATCCATATCCATTAATGCCTCTCCTAATCTAGTTGCATCCTTGTTAGGAGATCTTAAAAAGTGGTAAGTCATTCTTGCAGCGGACTTAGGACCTACTCCTGGAAGTTTACTAAATTCATTGATAACGTTTTCTACTGATTTAGGAAGTACTGACATATTAACCTAACATCCCCTTTATCTTGTCTAAATCAAAATCTTGGGCCATCTCTTTCTGTAATTTTTTCTGATAGTCTTTAAAAGCCTCTTTCATATCTTTTTTAAATCTATCCATCATATCTACATCCATTAAAGTATCATCAACCCAAATATCTTCAAACTCTTGAGCACCATTAAGATATATCTTTAACATACCGTCTTTAGACTCACCAGAGAGCTTCTTCTCTCTAAGCCTATTCTGCATCTTCTTGGCTTCCATTTGCATTTTAATTAACTCTTTGGGATTTAACATATATACATAAAGTAAAAATTAAATACATACATATGGATTATACCTAATTGCTAACCTACATACCAGCAAATATCGCCTCTATATCCTGTTTAATGCTTTTCTTCTCTTCCACAACCTTCTTTTTAATGACAGGGACATTTCTTAAAACTACATCAGCATTACTTTGTAATTTAGGTCTTACACTGTCATTTACTGAGCAGTTAATTTTACAATGAGTACCTAGCGTATCAAAAAGAACCCCCCCTATTAACTCTCTGCTTTTAGGTGAATCAATTTGGTCTTTATAGAATTTAAAAGGTACTTCAATATTTAAAACATTCTCTTGAACACTTGTAGGCTGAGCAGAGTTTAAAAATGCGAAAAGGGTTGTATTTAAAGGCTTTACACTATCTACAATATCCTTCCAGCTATTTTTAACATCCTCTAAACAGAGATTAATTACATCTGTATTAATTAACTCTACGCTCTCACTTCTTTTCTCTAAAATTGTTCCACTTTTTACTACACTCTTTTTTGCTTGTACTACCTTAGGTACTGTTTTTACATCATTTTCCTCTTTAAGAAATATCGGTATTAACATCTGAAATATTAATATTTGGTTAGTAGTACTCTTTAACTCTCTTTCTACATTAAGAAACTCTTTAATTAAGGAAAGAATCTCCTTCAGACCCAAGTCTTTTGCGAATGTATACTCCTTGATATCTTCTCCTGAGATCTTACTCACTAAAACCTCTCTTAAAGCCTCAAGGGTAAAATTTGTAAATTGAACTAAATTACTCCCTTTCTGCTCTAACTCCTCTATACACTTGAGTGAGTTTTTACTATCTCCTGAGGTAAGGGCAGTAAGCAAGTCATTAACCATGTATACCTCAGGAATACCTAAAACAGCTCTTACTTCGTCAAGTGAAATCTTTTTAGGACTCTTACCTTGAGATTGGCTGTTAATTACAACATCTAACAAGGAGAGTGCATCTCTGTAACTACCACGAGCATTTCTAACGATAATATCTAAACCTATCTGATCAATCTTTAATTTCTCTTTCTTTAATATCTCTTCTAACATACCCTTTATTTCTTGCTCATTACCTAATCTAAAATCATATCTTTGGCACCTTGAAAGTATTGTTGCTGGTAATTTATGTACATCAGTAGTAGCAAGGATAAATATTACATGCTCTGGGGGCTCCTCTAATGTCTTTAGAAGAGCATTGAAAGCCTCTGTAGTTAACATATGGACTTCATCGATAATGTATATCTTAAACTTGCCCTTAGAGGGTGCAAACTCTATCCTCTCCTTTAACTCTCTAATCTGATCAATCCCCCTATTTGATGCTGCATCTATCTCAATTAAATCCATAAAGTTGCCGTTAGTAATAGCTTGACAGTTCTCACATTCATTACAAGGATTACCATCCTTTTTAGGCTTAGTACAATTAACTGCTTTTGCTAATATCCTAGCCATACTAGTTTTACCTGTACCCCTTGAACCAACAAAAAGATATGCGTGAGATAGCTGAGTATCCTTAACAGCATTTTTTAATATTTTTGTAATATGTTCTTGACCAACTATTTCGTCAAAAATCTGAGCACGATATTTTCTATACAAGACGGTAGACATGATAGACATAATAGACTAGATTAAAAAGTCCCACAAGTAAAAAATATTTGAACACTTCGAAAATACCTATCCTACAACCTTCTTAAGCTCCTCGACTGCATCAAAAAGTAGTTGTGTATACAATCCGTATCCAACTGAATTGATAGTCCCACTCTGTTTCTTACCTAAGATATCTCCCGCTCCTCTAATCTCTAAATCCCTGTTAGATAGGACAAAACCTGAACCTAATGTCTCTGATTCCCTAATCGCTTCTAATCTAAGTTGTGCATCTCCTCTAAGTTGATCATACAGAAAACAAGCATAAGCCTGTTTACTACCCCTACCTACCCTACCCCTAATCTGATACATCTGGGAAAGACCTAATCTGTTAACATCATCTACTATCAATGTATTTGCATTAGAGATATCTAAACCATTTTCGATAATGGTAGTACAAAGTAAAACATCTATTTTGTGGTTTACGAACTTTTCCATAATCTCAATTAATCTTTTTCCTCTTAATCTCCCATGAGCTACCTCAATACGAATATCTGGGAGAATACTCAAAATCTCATCTCTTAATCCATATATGTTCTCTATTCTGTTATGAAGGTAGTAAACCTGTCCTCCTCTTTTTAACTCCCTTAAAATACACTGTTTAACAGTATCAAAACTAAACTTACTAAACTCATTTTTAATATCTTTTCTTCCTAGAGGAGGAATTGCAAGAACTGAGATATCCCTAATACCCATTAATGAAAGATTTAAAGTACGAGGTATTGGAGTTGCTGTTAATGAAAGAACATGAGTATCTACTCTACTACTCTTTAACTTCTCTTTCTGCTTTACCCCAAACTTCTGTTCCTCATCAATTATAAGGAGACCCAAATTTTTAAATTTTACACTAGGAGAAAGAATAGCGTGAGTACCAATTAAGATATCAATCTTTCCCTCACTAACCTCCTTTTCAATTCTTTCTTTCTCTTTTTCAGATTGTAATCTAGATATTAATTCAATATTAAAAGGATACTTTTTAAATCTCTCCCTAAACACTTTTAGATGCTGATTCGCAAGAATTGTAGTAGGAGCTAAAAGTGCAACCTGCATACCACCATTTACTACTGCAAAAGCAGCTCTCATGCCAATTTCTGTCTTCCCAAAGCCTACGTCCCCCACTAGAAGTCTATCCATTGGTATCTCCTTTTCTAAATCAGATGCTATCTTTTTACTTGCAATATATTGATCTTCTGTATCAGTAAATTCAAAATCATTAACAAATTCCCAATATTGGTCTAATTCTTTTTCAGTAGAAATAACCCTTTTTGATTTAGATACCTCTCGCAAGGCATATATTTGAAGAAGCTCTTTAGCAACACTTTCTACATCCTCTTTGGCTTTTTTTGAAATTCTCTTCCATACACCACTATTTAGTCCTGTAAGAATTGGTTGTGCTTTACCACTACCAATATATTTCATTACCTTTTCTGAAGAGTAGAAAGGAACAAAGAGCCTATCATTACCTGCATATGCAATCTCAATATATTCAACCCCCTCCTTGCTTACAACTCCATTAAATTTCCCAATACCGTGATCTTGATGAACAACAAAGTCACCTACAAAGATTTTTTTTAATAATTCGATCGAGGAAGGATCAATATCCTTTCCCATATCATCATGTTTAAGCAGTACCTCTCCTAATACCTCACTATCTGTTAAAACAACAATCTTACCCTTTTCATACAAGAAACCCTTTTTAATTGTTTCCTCAACGCTATCTGATATTTCAAACACAGTATCTATATATTTACTTACTGTATTTAGAGAGTCATATTTTAAGAAATCATGGGTTAAATACCATACGGAATATTCTCTACTTTTGTAATCATCTAGTATATTTATTGATGATTTTGTTAAAGATGCAAGAGAGAAATATGGAAGACTCCTTATCCCAAGATCAATTACATCTCCCTGCAAAAATATATTAGGAACACACTCTAAAACTAGCATATCTCCAGCTGTTTCATTACCAATTACTGTGTCTGGATTGAATGGGAATATCTTAATACTCTTCTTTAGCTCTACTCTTTTCCTGCTACTTGGGTCTAATACCTCAATTCCCTCTATTTCATTTCCTAGAAGTGTAAATCTAAAAACATATTTAGAACTAAATGGCCATATTAAGATGTTCTCACCCAATACAGAGATCTCTCCTTCGTTCCATACTCTCTCTACTCTTTCATATCCTAAAGATATTAATGATTCAAGGCTCCATTTATCACCAACATTAAATTCCTTAAAACCAATCTCATATTTTTTTTCAGATACAAAAATAATACTCTTAGAAAGCTTTCTTCCTAATACCTCAGCTATATACTCCTCAAACTCTTTTCCTACAGTAACTGTGGAGTATTTATCTAGTTGGGGTATTTTAAAAATTTTTATAAACTCATCTGTAAAATTGCTCATAAATGCACATAATTCTATCAAGGAAGTGTATAATTAGAAAGAGTAATTTATCAAAAAAGAATATGTATATAGCTCACGGACCGATATCATATATTACAAATGAAATAATACAGAAAAAGAGAATTTCTAAGTTAAGTACTCATGAAAAAAGTGTAGTAATGATTTTAAGTATTCTCTTCGGAGTATTACCTGATGTAGATTTAGCAATACTTAGTATGACAAATACTCCAGTATTTTTACATCACAAAGTACTTACTCATAGTATTACTTTCTATCTATTAATATGGATATTCTTACTCCTCTTTTTTCAAATATTAAAGAAAATATTAAACAAGGAGGGTAGAAAAACTTTTAATGAGAATCTATTTACAGTAGTACACTACTCCTTTTTAATTGGCACACTATCACATTTATTTGCAGATTCTCTATTCTCATCTCTAAGGCTTTTCTACCCATTAAAAACCGAGATAAATATACTTGGGAGGGTATTGGAGAAAAACTACTTTGCATCATTTCTTTACTCACCATCTTTCGCTATAGAGATTTTATCGATATTAATATTTTTAATGCTACTTATAAAAAGATATATTAAAAATTTCAAATATGTTAAATATTTTTTGTATACATTAATCATTTTAGCAATCTCCTATTTTGGTTTTACTGTATATACGAATCAAAATACCTACAATATGCCCCCTATTGTAAAAAATGGAGAAGAACAACTTGATATTGATTTCGACGGAGTACAAGATATTTATGATATTGATACTAACAACGATGGGGTTATAAATATTTATGAATATGACAATATAAAAGGGAAAGAATTTGTTGAAAGTATCTCAAACAAGACCTACTTAACTACTACTTTAAAAAACAGATGGGAGAGTATTAAATTTAAGTATGGTGCCTTTAGCTCATACAGAGTAGTATCCCAAACATACCTAGAACAGAACCTTTCCTTAGAGCCTGTATTACTTAACTATGTTAGAAAAAGGGATAAAATACAAACATATTCATTACAATATTCCTATCCAACACTTATATATGAATACGCCAAAGAGAATGGATATCTAACTATTCCTAATTATGAATTAGACAGTGGTAAGGTATTTTTTATATTACAAAATGATAAGTTGGTTAATATGGGAATTTTAATAGATGAAACAAACTTTGTAGTAGTACTAGAAGGAGACAGGAGGCTTGTTAGACACACCAAAGATGAAATTGAGAGTACTTACCCCAATTTAATAATTAAAGTACTAAATACTCACTAAGAAGGGTCTGAATTGAAATTTGTATACACCCATTTAAAATGGCTCTCTCTTTTTTAGAAAAAGACATTAATACATATTCATCACCCGGAATTATTCTCTCCCCCCTATTCTCTATCCCTAATCTAACTCTTAGAAACTCTTTCTTTTTTAATACACACTCTACACTTGTTACCCCCTTATGTCCCTTCGGAGCTTTCCCCTCTTGTATTTTAAATTTACCAAGTGGAATATCCAAATCATCATGAGCTAAGATATATTTATCTACTTTAAACTTTTTAAATAGAAGCTTTACGGCACTTCCTGAAAGATTCATATATGTAAGTGGTTTTTGTAATATCCCTATTAACTCTCCATCTTTTTTAATTCTACATATATCTGAAAGAAAGATTTTCTCAGATTTCCAATCGGAAATCTGTAAATTACTATTACTAAGTAAATACTCTCTTGTACTGTCAACAAAGAAATACCCTGCGTTATGAGGGGTATTTTCATACTCTTTACCTGGATTTCCTAAACCTGTTATCAAAAACATTTTTGTATATATTTAAGAAGTAATTTCTCTTGTAGTTTAAACATCTCCTCATTAGGATTAGCATCTAAACTATCTAAATGATCATATCCTAGTATATGCAGAGTTCCATGTATTATCAATCTTAGGATCTCTTCTACAAATTTTTTGCCTTTATATGATTTGTATACATACTCTCCAGAGATATATATTTCCCCATCATTTCTACTATCATCTAACTTAAAAGAAAGAACATCTGTAGGCGTATTTACTCCTCTGTACTCTTTGTTTAGTTTTTGGATATATTTGTTATCAACAAAGACAGTATTAATATTTTCTAGGTTGTAACCCTTAAAAACTTCAAAATATCCTCCT
>JAAZAL010000130.1 GCA_012514355.1 Candidatus Dojkabacteria bacterium | reverse complement strand
GCCATGGTTCTTTCGTCGTGCACGAGCGTCTATTTTGCTTTTACTCCTTTTCGCGATTACCAAGTTGATAGCGATGACCATGAAACGATTATTGAAGATGGCTATTATAAACCCGGAGACTACTCGCCATATACATACCTAAACGGCGATGGCGACGAGGAGTCTTTTGCCAATTTTACCGATGTCTACCGGCACAAGGATTATCGTCGGAGCATGAGATCGCTCGGCCGGCAGAAAATACTCGTCATCCCCGTCGATTTTGAAGACTATCCTTCTTCTTCGCTTCCGGAAGGAACCGAGGGATCTTTGGAAGTTCTACGCAATGCCTTTTTTGGTATTAATCAAAATAATCAATGGCGCTCAGTCGCCGGATACTATAACGAATCTAGTTACGGGAAGTTGGTTCTCGATGGCAAGGTGACCGACTGGTATCGCTCTTCAAAACTGACCGCCGATATCCGCAACTCAAGCGCGACGAGTCAAATCGTCCGCGATATTTATAATGGTGCCTTGGCGTGGTATCAAGAAACATATGGGGATTTGGCGAGCTATTATGTCGATGGCGACCCGAGTAAATCGGTTCCCGTCTACCTCATCTATACACATCCCTCTGAGACAGGATCAGGAGCCCGCGACAAGCTATTTTGGGCCTTTACAATCAATCAGAAGCCGACGCTGACATGCTGGTCGAGCTATTCTTTAACTTATCTGAGCGAAGGGCGCCCCGACACCCATACTTACATTCATGAAGTCGGTCATCTTCTCGGCCTCGAAGATTATTACAACACCGACAGCGAACTCTATGGACCGACCGGTCGCGCGGACATGATGGATTACAGCATCGGCGATCACACCGGTTATTCGAAGATGCTGCTCGACTGGACGCGACCCTATGTCGTCACCGACACCACCGAGATCACGCTTCGGCCCTTTTATAACAGCGGAGACTTAATATTAATTAAAGACAACTGGAACGGGACGGCGATGGACGAATATCTGCTGCTTGAATTTTATTCGCCCAATGGCTTAAACGCCCACGATTCGCGCTTGACTAATTCCAATCCGCAACTCATGCAACATGCGGGTATCAAGGTCTATCATGTCGATGCTCGTCTGGCTTATTATTCAAACGATGGTTTTCGGCGGGCTTTAGGGTATGTCGAAGACGGCGTCTACAGCCAGGAGACAAACCGCGTCGGTATCGCGCACAGCAATACGCAGTCAACGACGTACAATAACTACCGGCTTTATCATCTTTTGGAGAGCGGCGGAGAAAACACTTTCATTAACGGTGGAACGGCTACGAATAAGACGCTTTTTAAAAAAGGCGATTCGTTCGGCGTCGATACCTTTGCTGATTTTACCTTTAACGGTGGCCAGGAATTAGGCTATACTTTCACGATTTCCGATCTCGCCAACACATACGCTAAGATATCTATCACCAAAATTTAACTTTTTTTCTTGACGAATATCGCTCTTTGTTGTTATTATCTTTCAGGACACATATTGG
>JAAZAL010000010.1 GCA_012514355.1 Candidatus Dojkabacteria bacterium | reverse complement strand
TTCCTATTTATCCTATCCATAGTAATCATAGCTTTATTCTTAATATTAAAATCATTGATAAAAGAAGAATTAAATAAATCTAATTGAACATCATTAACAGTAGAAATATCAGATAAAACAACACCACACTTCTTGTATATATACCCACTCTTAAATATCTTTCCTAAACCAATTAAGGAATACTTTATTAAATTAGGAGTATCAGAAACCCTGTAAGGAAGTTTAATGGAAATGGAATTAGAATAGCAAGGAGTCTTAAAAGGATTAGAGAGAAGAAAAACAGTTAAAGTACCAGCTACACTACCCTGCTCTCTTAACTTCTCTCCTGCCTGAGCTACATCAATAGCTAAAGCTTTTTTTATATCCTCTAAGCTATCTGTTTTAATACCAAAAGACTTAGAACTAGTAATACTCTTTTTTAAAACTCTCTTACTATCTAGAGGAATACAATCAATACCATTTAACTCAAGCACTGTTCTAAGACCCTGTACTGTCATATGATGCCTAATAACTTGCCTATTAGCATACTTCAAGTCCTTAGCATTATCTATTCCCATTTCCCTTAACCATTTAGAATATTGTCTACCTACTCCCCAAATATCCTCGACATCTACCATCTCTAAATACATATCATTATCCTTTTGCTCTAAAAGAGACAGTACACCCCCATACTCAATATTCTTTTTCCCTATCTTTGTAGCTACCTTAGTTAAAGTTTTTGTATATGCGATACCTACTGTAGTAGGAATACCAACATCCTTAAGTATTCTCTCTCTAATTTCTTTCCCATACTTAATAAAGTTAGAATTAGTTAAGTTTAAAGTAATAAAGGCTTCATCTATTGAGTAAACCTCAATATTAGGAGAAAACATTTTTAATATCTCTACTACCCTACTAGATATATCTGAATACAAAGCATAGTTAGAAGAAAATACTGAAACCCTATTTTTCTTAATCACCTCCTCTGCTTTAAAATATGGAGTGCCCATCTGTATACCCAATCTCTTTGCCTCATTAGATCTAGAAACAATACAGCCATCATTATTAGAAAGTACTACAACAGGTTTACCTATTAAATCTGGTCTAAATACTCTCTCACAAGAGACATAGAAGTTATCACAATCTATTAATGCATATATATTTCTCATATACATTCATGTATTACAAAGGTTACTACTCCCCATATTTGAAAATCATTCTCCTTATTTATCTCTATTGGTTTGTAATTATCATTAGCAGGATACAGGTATACCCTATTACTATTTTTAAAAAATCTTTTAACAGTAAACTCTCCATCAATATATGCAACCACTATGGAATTATTTTTAGCTAACAAAGATTTATCTACTACTAATATGTCTCCACTTTGTATACCCCTGCCTTCCATAGAGTCCCCTTTTGCTCTTACTAGAAATGTAGATGTAGGATTTTTAACTATCCTATTAAATATATCTACCCTATCTTCAATGTAATCTTGGGCAGGGCTAGGAAAGCCTGCTTTAACAAAAGATTGAGAGAATGGTACTGTATATCTCTCCTTATTTGTCTTGGGTATACTATCCATATATTACAGTATA
>JAAZAL010000097.1 GCA_012514355.1 Candidatus Dojkabacteria bacterium | reverse complement strand
TCCTGATGAGTATAATTTACATTTGGAAGTACTTCCTCAGATTCATTTTTTACATATACTGAAAGTATTAAATCTTCGCCTTCATATCGAGCCTCCCACTTTTCGAAAACTAAAGGGCTTTTTACATATGCACTATCAAGTCTCATCCCATACAAAACACCCTCACTAGGTTGGATTACTCCAATACCTGGGTATGTTTTTACTACCCCCTTTCTTGGATATTCCCAAATTATGTATTTAATGGGCAAAGACTCATACTCTCCCTGTAAATCTACTAACTTAGTAATATCACCCTGATATGAATACATTCTAGAAAGAAACATCTTCAAAGAAAAAATGTTTACATCAGTATCTGAAGTGTTTTTAGACCAATATATGAAATCTACTTTAGAATATGGAGGAAGAGATACTTCATCATACAAACCATGAAGCCTCATCAGACCATATACAGAGTCCGAATCAGTAATATCATCAATATGAACTGTACCCAGTACTTCAGAGCTTTTACTACCTTTAATATCTGCAATATCATACTTTACACAGTTAGGGCACTGCTCACTCTGTAATAAATCTCCGATGGTATATCCCAGAGTATCAAAGTACCTATTTTCCATAATGTCACCCTCTCTAAAAAACCTATCTGCAAAAATAGGAGAAACAAAAAAAGTAAAAAGAAAAATAGAAAGAATGAATCTTTTCATTAGATATCCTAAATTAGATTAGATATCTAATTTTAAAGGGTAAAGATGAAATAGTACTTAACTACTACTTCCACCTTTTCCTATCAATTTTATCTAGTTCAATAGCTTTAGAAAGAATGCTAAACAAAATAATCATTCCCATAACTACTACTGCAAAAGATGCAAAGAAATCATACTGAGTTAATGTATATCCCAATATATCAAAGTATTTAACAGGAAGGAAAAACATAACAATAGTAAGCAATATCCCAATAATTCTAATCTCTGTAGGACCTACTAAGCCAAAGGAGTATTTAAATTCATTCTGGACATATGTAATCAATTCAACATGAATCATTAAAATCAAATACATTATTACAAAAGCTAGAGCTATTTCGATTTTAAAAAACCCCGACAAACCCAATCCTAATCCCAGTATTAATACAACTAGCCCATCAACAACGTGATCAATATAGTAACCGTAGTTAGGCCTAGTTTTTTTCCTATACCTAGCAATACTCCCATCAAAAGAATCTCCGAACCAATTCAGAATTAATCCAACAATTACGAGTATTAAATACCATCTATTTGAAAAACCGAATATAAAGCCTGTTGCAATAATAAAGCTTGAAAGAAAACCTAAAACTGTTAACATATCAGAATTTACCCATGCAGGTATTCTAGGACAGATCCATTCCTTCGCTTTCTCCTCTGCCTTTGCTGTTATTCCAGTATTAATGGCGTTTTGTTCGTCTCTTTTATACTCAACCTTTAATTTCCTAATCTGATCTTTAATCTCTTCCTCTAAACTTCTATTCAACCTTTCCTTTATTTTATCTATTAATTCATCTACAGCTTTTACATCAAAAATATTTATTTCTTTCTCTCCTTTATCCTTTCCTATATTAAATCCAAACATCTTTTTTATAAATATTTAAATTAAATACCATATTATACACCCTTTCTTACTAATCATATTTATGATAATTTAGATATAGGTAATATTTACATTTTTAATATGGATCTTAAAACCCCAACTCCCCTTGGAGAGAAGAAGGAAGGCGAGAAAAGCATTACTGAAAAGATTTTAGAAATCGATGCTCAAAAGAGGAACGAATCTAAGCCAAATCTCTCAAAATTTACGCTTAGAAAGAGAGGAGAAAAGAGCACCCCTACCCCAATCCATCATAAGAAGGAGAAAAAGAAGGAAGAAAAGATTTCTCCTTATTCAAATCTAATTCTTAAAGAAAAAATCTCCATATACATTAGAAACAATAAGGAGAAATTAATTAATATATCCCTAGTAGCAGTCCCCTTTCTCATATTACTAATATTGATAATAGTTATTTTCAATTACACAAGATCCGAGCCTTACAGACTAGCCTCTGAATTCCTTAATAATATAGAGGAGCGTGATTATAAAAGAGCTTACGAATTAACAACTGAGACATTTAAAACAGTTAATACATTTGAGGATTTTAAAGAGGACTCTGAAAAACTAAATACAGTTGATATCTCTAATCCAAAAGTAATTAAGAAAAGATTAGAGAAACCAGATGGTATGGGAGAGTATGCATATATTAAGTATAGGATATCAGGATACTATGTAAACATTACAGTATTTAATGATGATACTAAATGGGGTATACATAGTATAGAGATTTCAAATGAGAAATAGTTACTACTATTTAACTGAGAAAGATTCTGAATAGATAATCTTGTAATCCATTATCCTATACGAAAATTGATCAAGTGGGTTATCTGAAGAAAAACTTAAACCATACTTAAAAGAAAAACGATATTGACCTTCACTTAATACTGAAGTGACACCAGAAAATTCTCCAGAATTAATTTTACAATGTACTTGATTCCATTTATCAACAATCTCACTCTTGGGTTCTAATATTGCCATTGGAGCTCTTTCGTATAACAATAGTGCACAATCTGTGCCAATCTTTTGATCTGTTACTTGGAAAAAATAAATGCTAGTCCACTTGTTATCTTTAAAATGCTCTATATCCCACTTTCTATCTCCCAAAGAATCATAATATATTAGTGAATTGGAGTTATTCTTAATTTTAATATTTATCTCTTCCCCTACCTTATACTCTGTTTTATCAGTAGTTATTGTTACTTCTGAATCTGAAGTAGAGGTGTTAATAAAATTTGGAAGTCTTATTATTCCAAAGTAATAAAGTACAAATAAGGAAGAAGAAATAAACAATACAAGAATAACAACCTTTAATATTTTATTCATATTTTGATTTTATCACAAATGGCGGAGAGGGTGGGATTCGAACCCACGGTACGGAAACCGTACAACGGTTTTCAAGACCGTCACATTCGACCACTCTGTCACCTCTCCAAACCTTAGAATTATATCATATATATAGTCCTCTTTATTGACTAACCTATTACTATACAATATCATTTTATTACAATGAAATATATAAAAGCCTTTACAATACTTTCCTTAATTTCTCTTTTCATATTCCCAATATGTGCTGTTGCAGCAGAAATAGATTCAACTAACTTTAAAATTGTTGGAGCTACAACAAAACAAGGAGCCATACTTCAAACAACTGATGGAGATTACTCTGCTTTGTTACAAGCAGGAAGAATATCGAATAACCCAAGAAACTACTCAACCAGTTATAAACTATTTACTAGTCCTGAAGACGCCTTTATTGCTGCAGTACCAGAGGTCGGATGCTTTGAAACAACTACTTCTGGTTCCTCTAACTGCACAACTGGACCAACAGAACTATCAACAGGTGGAATGGTTGCAATCTGTGGGCCCTCAGGCTGTTACAACCAAGCTAGATTTGAAATTGATACAAATGATAATCCTACAGACACCCTCTATTCAATTCAAATCTCACAAGACAACTTTGTATCCGATTTTAGATATATAGATGGAAACACTTTCTCTCCTGAAGGTATTTCTACTCATAACCTGTCTGATTATTTAACAAAAACAGATTGGGAAACCCCTGATTTTAATATTTTAGGATTACAATCGGGTACTCTATATTACATTAGGATAGTAGCTCTACACGGTGATTTTACAGAAAGTATAGCTGGGCCAATTGCATCTGCAACAACATCTTCGGGCTCTGTATTTTTTGATATTGATATTGAAGATGAAAATGGAGTAACTGCAGAAACAGCATCTCCCTACTCAATATTTTTTACAGGTGCATATGAATTAATTAGCGGATCTACACCAGTTACTGCTGAAAACAGAATTTGGTTAGATGCAGCAACTAATTCTCAAGGAGGGTTTGCAATAGTAATAAGGGGAGTTAACGGAGGTTTAAAAAGTAATACAACAGGACAAACAATAGTATCTGCAACAGCAGATTTAAACACAGTCTCGGACGGATTCGGACTTCAAAGTGAATATATAAATCAAGATACCTACCCTTACCTTGGTTCTGTGTCTGCTACTTCAGCATATCTTGGTACAGGAAACAGTGTAGGAATAGTAAGTACTACACCAAACAAAATATATGAATCTAACGCGCCTATTTACAACGGAAGAATGGCTTTAAAGGTAATAGCAAAACCTGGTACGGACAAGGTTGGAGCTAGTGACTACCAAGAAACAATTTATTTTATCCTTATACCTAGGTTTTAGCATCTTGACACTAGTATTTTATTTATGTAATCTCTAGTATATAGTTATGGAAACAATGAAACCTTAATTTATTATCTGCCCTAAGTGAAAAACATAATAACTAAACTGAAATATATTCTCCCAGCAACATTTTTTGTTTTCTTAATATCTTTTTTGATAATATCTACGACTCAAGCTGCTACTTTATCTGCTGTATACCTTTTTTTAAGTAGACTTAAGGTAAACCTAACTGGTGCATCTGGACAAGAAGTTGAAATGATTCTAGCAATTGATACAGCCAGTGCAATTCCTTCAGGAGGTACAATTACCATTGATTTCCCTGACGCAGAAGACGGAATGTGGTGTAGAACTACAGGTTCTTTAACTACTGTATCTCAAGGCTCATCTGCAGCAGACCAAAGTGGAAGTAACTGGCAGATAGATACTGGGCTTCCTAACTCTGGGACAGCTTTATCCGCTGTATGCACACAAGGAAGTACTGGTACTACAGACAGAATTACCATTTCAAATGTTGGAGCTTTAACTGCAGGAACAACCTACGGTGTTAAGGTCTCTAACGGTGTAGGATTACTTGGAACAGATGATACTCAGGGAGAACATGTAATAACGGTAAGTGCAAACTCTGCAGGAGTACCTATTGATTCAAAATCTTTTAAAGTTTATCTCGCAACCGATGATGTGGCTGTTGTTACAGCTACAGTTTCTACAATTCCAAGTGTAAACTGTTCTATTAGTGCAAATGCAGTTAATTTAGGAACGTTGTACCCAGGTGGTACATATGCCACAGGAAGTCACACTATTGGTACCTCGACAACGGGAGCAGGTTACTACTGGGCCGTATATGGAACCGGAGATGGTGCTTCGGATGCAGGCCTATGGAACGGTGACACATTAATTCCCTCTGGTGCTACTGCAACTTTAGATTTAACTAACCCTTCAGTATATGGATTTGGTTTAACTTTCTCGGACCCTGATAGTACTGATCCAGCAACTGTAACTACGAATTTTGTAAATACGACTACTGGAACATTTGGAACCATAGATAGGTTATATTCTGGAGCTAAACTAGTACTATACCAAGCAGGTACCCAAGCCTCTGCAGAAGATTCTACAGTGATATACGGTGCTAAAGCACAAGCAGCTGCAACCTCTGGTACATATACTGAATATGTCTACTTTATTTGTGGCGGATACTACTAGATTCTTGTATAATACCTAAAGATGATATTTAACGAGGTGTGGAAATATAAAGGAATAATATTACTGCCAATATTAATACTTCTTCTAAGCATTTCTTCTTCTTTTGCGCAAAGTGATTTATCTATAGGTGTTGCACCAGTTTCAAAAAATTTAGAGCTTAATCCTGGGGAAGTATATACAGATGAAATTGTGTTTTGGAATTTATCTCCTACTAATGATACCTATAAAGTATTTGTAAGTGGATTTGAACAGATTGAAAATCAGCCTGGTACTGCAGTAATTCTTACTCCAGAAGATGATGCTCTTACTCCCTACTCTGCCTCTAAATGGGTTACTGTTGAAAAAGATTTCATTACACTAGAATCAAACAAAAATACAAAATTAAAATACACAATAGAAGTTCCTCAAGACATTACAGATGGGGAATATACTGTCGAGATATTCTTAATTTCAGAGAGTAACTTTCAACAGGCTGGAACTGCAGCATTTGCAAGTTTAGCATCAGGAACTCCAATATTTATTAAAATAGGAGACGAATTTGTAGAGAATGCTGAATTATTGAAATTTGTATCTGACAAAAAAATGTATGAAGATATAGATGTCATTTTTTATAGTAGAATTAAAAACCTAGGAGACACTCATATTCGACCAACTGGAGAGATAATTGTTGAGAATATCTTTCGACAGGAAGTTGCAAGAATACCCTTTAACAAGAATACACAGAGTTTACTAAGAGATACAATGGGGGACTATGAAGACTTCTGGAATCAATCCAGTTATCTCTCTCCTAACAAAGCGATAGCAGTTGGTCCAATGAAAGCATCACTTCTAGTTACATATAGATCTTTCCAACCAGGATTTGCAGTCTTAAATGGAGAAACAACATTTTGGATTATTCCATGGAAGATTATTATCGCTATATTAATAGTTATTATTCTTGCTATAATAATTAGTACAAATAAGAAAAAAGCAAGAAAGAAAAATGAAACTAATTAAAATCACCTTTGTTACCATACTTCTATATACCATATGTGGTATTACTACCCTTTTTGCAAGCAGTATAGAACCCGGAATTTTAAGAGTATCTCTCTCACCTGAGGAAAGGAAATATGAGTCAGTGACCTTTTATAACTCTGAAGATGTCGAGGTTGATGTGTTAATAACCCCATATTCATACAATCCTAAAAATGATGATATCTCTGAAGATAAAAATGAAATCTTTATTAAAGCAGATACTGATAGTATAAAGGTAAAGGCAAACAGCTCCTATGAGATTAAGTATGAAATATACCCCATTAGCAATCTTCAGGAAGGAACATATTTTAACATATTAGCTCTAACCCCATTAACTAATGACCAGAATATGAGTATTAACACCTCTATTGCTCAACTAATTA
>JAAZAL010000096.1 GCA_012514355.1 Candidatus Dojkabacteria bacterium | reverse complement strand
AGAATCTGCCCCTCTACATGAAGACATATTTGTATAATCAGAACATGTAACCTCCTGTGGGAGATCAATTGGTTTTGACTTACAAATATCATCATTATCCTCTCCATTCTCCTGACACCCATATTCACATAATATTAATTTCCCGTCTTTATCAATAAGGTTTTTAGTATCTTTACACTGACTAAATACTTTGGTAACTGGAATTTGTTCTGCACAATAATTAGGGCAAGAACTCTTGTAGGTGTTTTTTAATTCATCTGATCTCACACAAGCACTGCTTACCCCTTCATATTTACTACAATCACACCAATAATATTGGTAACGATCTTCTGGATTATACCCACATGTTTCTCTTGTTAAAGGAACATCTTTTTCTTCCTCCTCCTCTTCCTCTTCTTCAATTATTGTCTCCTTAAAACACATAACTCCACTTTTGGTGCCACAAGGTGCACCATCTTGATCTCTCTTAGTACATGTTGAAGGTTTCTTTTCACAGGTTCCCATCCCTGTACAAGGTGTAAAAGAAAATCCTGAAGGACATTTGGGAACACAATCATTACATACATCTACCTCTACAACCTTAGGAGTTGTTGTCTTGTAACAAACCTTACTGTTTGTCCCACAAGGGCCAGATTCACCATCACTACATCTATAGAATTTAGTACAGGTAAAACTCCTATTTGCACAGTTCCAATCACTTGGGCAAGAAGTTAAAGGATAATCACTTGGACAACTTACAGAACAGGTGCCACAAGGGCAGGAACCTGGGTCTACTCCAGGAATAAGTACTGCCATAATGCCCTTAACATCACTTTGTGATGAATTCTGTGAATCTCTATTATCATATGCACTAATATTTTCCGCAGGTTTAATCTCCTGAGAATCGAAGGCCTGTTTAATTTCTCCAGTTGAATTAATAATATTAATAACTAAATAGCCATCTTGATTATTTACATATTTGTTCTCTAATCCACTATCTAATAGATTGTTAATATTTATTGACCACCCAGTATCACCGTTCATTACATAACTTATTTTTTGAGATTTGTTACTATCATCTAGATTTGTTAATTCAAATATTAGTAAAGTATCTGATATCAATTCTCCCTCCTGATTGTACACATTACCATAGCCTACCTCTGGAGTATCTACCTCTTCTCTTCCTCTAATTGTAGAGAAAGTATTAATATATTGTGCACTATTTAAAAACAATCCATTTCTAATTGCAAAGTAATACTCTGTTTGGGGAACTAAATTCCTTAAATGAACAGAATGAACAAAATAATTACCTCTTTTATTAAGTTTGTACTCAAATTCCCCTACCTCTTCTAAATCCCTTCTATCATATTCTGTATTAGTATTGAAAATATTTAATAATGATTTAATTTCTTCATTAGAATATACTAACTCTGTTTTGTTTGGTTGAGAGGTTACCCAAGATACAACAGCACTTCTATCACTAATATCTGTAATATATACCCCTTGTAAACCTTGAGAAATCTTTTTATTTTGGATAAATTGCCATAATACAGTACCAATTACTGTCACCAAAAGGATGGAAATTAATATCCCTAAAACACTTACAGAGGGAAAAGAGAATTTCCTAATTTTAATATCTTTATTGTTTTTTAATTCTTCTTCCATATATTGTTTTCAAATTTAACTCTATATTTAAATTTGTTTTCTTTGAATTTATGTATAAAGATTTCTGAAGGGAGGTTGTATACTACTCCTCCTATCAAAAGTAATATAAATCCTACAGAGATTCTTCCTAATGTAGAATCAAATATACCTGTTTGAGGGACAGTAACTACACAATCAGCATCAATTTTTGCAGTTGCAATAAGGGTAGTACCATCTAAATT
>JAAZAL010000095.1 GCA_012514355.1 Candidatus Dojkabacteria bacterium | reverse complement strand
CTTAGAGATTACTACCCAAATATTGATATGAGGTACCACTTCAATGACCTTTTCAATTGGATTACTAACTCTACTGTTGGTACTCATAAATTAATACAGTTAAGTATCTTACTGTACGAATTAATAGACAAAGCGCCCTTCTATGGAGGAAATCAGATAACAGCAATACTAACATTAAAACTTTTGAGTAAAGCTTACGGACTAAATCCTCACAATATATTACCCTTAGGGAAAGCTTTCTTTACCATTAGTGAAGACATACAATCGGCTTACAAAATCTCAAAAAGTAAAAGGGATATAACCATGTTTATAGAAGCAATACTTTACTCTCTTTCTTTCACTGCAATAGAGGTATCTAAAAAATTAACAAAAGAGTATGACAACAAGGTAAATATTAGGAAATTGCTTGATAACGAGCTAAATCCTAGACAGGTAAAAGTTGTTGAGTATTTAAATAACAATTTAAAAATTACTAGACAGGAATATACTAAAATGATGGGAGTCTCGTTTATGACCTCATATAGAGATTTGCAAGAGCTTCTTGATAAAGAGTACATAAATCAAAAAGGGAAGGGAAGAGGAACTTACTACTTTATTCCAGATAGTGAAACAGAGCAACAGGAAAAAGTAGAAAGAGAGATAAAATTGTATAGTTAAATTGCGATATCTGTATATACTTGATATATTCTATGTAATGGAAAATTCTAAATATGATGTAATAATTGGATTAGAGATTCACATTCAAAGTAATACCCAAAGTAAGATGTTTTGTGCGTGCCCTACTCACTATTTCGAAAAGGAACCTAATACACAGGTATGTCCTGTTTGTTTAGGACTTCCTGGAGCTTTACCTATACCAAACAAAAGGGCTATTGAGTTATGCATATTACTTGGTATAGCTACTAATTGCGATATTGAAAAAGAAATTCATTTTGATAGGAAACATTACTTCTATCCTGACCTACCAAAAGGATATCAGATAAGTCAGTATAAAAGGCCAATATGTTCTGATGGACACATAGATATTAAAGATATTGATGGAAATAAATATGAAATAGGTATTGAAAGAATCCATCAGGAAGAAGATGTCGCGAAATCTACACACCACAGCGAAGGAAATACGGAATACGCACTAATTGATTACAATAAATCGGGTGTTCCATTAATTGAGATAGTAAGTAAACCAAATATTAGAAGTGCTTATCAAGCTAAAGAGTATGCTAATAAAATTAGGCAAATTGTTAGATATTTAAATATCTCAGACGCTGATATGGAGAAAGGTCAGATGAGATGTGAACCGAATATCTCCATTCAAGAAAAGGGTAAGTGGGAATTAAAAGATGGAAAGATATTACCCATAGGTGATTACAAATTAAATCCTAAATCTGAGGTAAAAAATATTGGCTCAATTTCAGCAGTTGAAAAAGCAATTGAGTACGAAGTAGAGAGAATGATTTCAGAATTAGAAAGTGGTAAAACATTAATCCAACAAACAAGAGGTTGGGATGCAAACAAGGGTAAAACCATATTTCAACGATCAAAAGAAACGGCAGATGATTACAGATATATGCCTGAGCCAGATATTTTTGTAATAGAAATCGGAAGTGATGATATTGAAAGAATATCATGTGAATTAGTTGAATTACCTGAAGAAAAGAAAAATAGATATATACAGGATTACTCTCTTTCAGAGTATGACAGCTCTGTATTAACTGCAGATAGGGATATTTCAAAATATTTTGAGAAATTACTCCTTACACTTTCATCATCCTTTGATAGTCAGAAAGCTGCAAAAATGGCTTCTAACTGGATAACAGGTGCTGTTTTTTCAATTTCAAATGATTTGAAGATAGATATTAACGATATTAATATTCCAATCGAGCCTCTTTCATCATTAATACAACACTTTGATAAAGAAGGTATAACAAGAAATAAAGCAGAGAGTTTACTTAGAGAATCGATTGAAAGTAAAACAGATTTAAATCAATTATTAGAGAGAGCTTTAAAAGAAAAGGAAACAAATTCCCAAAACATAGATACCATTATTGAAGAAGTAATTAAAGAAAATGAAAAAGCTGTATCTGATTTTAAATCAGGTAAACAGGCAACAATAGGTTATCTTGTAGGACAAGTAATGCAAAAAACTAAAGGTAGTGCAGATCCAAATAAGGCAAGATTACTTTTAATAGAGAAATTAAATGGATAAAAAAACATTAGAACATATTGCTAAACTTTCTAGAATTTCTCTTACACAGCAAGAGTTAGAAAAGTTTACACCTCAAATGGAAACAATATTAGATAGTGCAAAGCTATTACGAAGTGTAAATACGCAAGGTATTAACCCTATGAAAAGACATATCCCCTTTTCAGATTTAAGAGAGGATATCCCTAAAATTTCTTTAACACAGGATGATGTATTAAAGAATGCTAAATACAAAGAGAAAGGTTTTGTAAAAGTATTTGGTAAGATATTTGGGAGTCCAGAAGAAAGTTAATCTCTTTGTATAAATACCCCTTTTCTAGTAAAATGTATCGTCTGATTAGCCGAGATGGTGAAACTGGCAGACACGCTTGCCTTAGGAGCAAGTGGGAATAATATCCCTTGGAGGTTCGAGTCCTCTTCTCGGCATATATTTAAATAATAAATAGACATGGGAATAAAATTAATAGAACCATTTCAAAAAGTCTTAATAGAAAAAAGATTATGTGTAGGTTGTACTGCTTCTTTAGATAAAGCAAAAAAAATATCAAAACTTTCAGAAAAAAGGGATTTAGTTGAATGTAAGTGTAAAAGAAGGTATGTATACAACAAAGAGTTTAATGAATACCAAAGGGCAACCTTCGCTGAAGAACAACAGTATTTAAAAGAACTTAACAAAAAACCTTTGTTATAGTAAAATCACTAGATGTATGCCGCTATCGTCTAGTGGTCTAGGACGACAGGTTTTCATCCTGTAAACCGGGGTTCGATTCCCCGTAGCGGTAAATATAATTTTAATGCCCCAATTTAATGTACGAATTAGCAACAGAAGAGGTTAATCCACAAAGAAAAGCAACTGAGTTTATTGGCTCTATAGGAAAAGCTATATACTCTCTAATTGAAACAATATTAGTTGCTTTAGTATTAGCAATAGTACTG
Source organism: Candidatus Dojkabacteria bacterium (assembly GCA_012514355.1). Lineage (GTDB taxonomy): Bacteria > Patescibacteriota > Dojkabacteria > SC72 > SC72 > UBA2259. Next base: position 1,716 of record JAAZAL010000095.1, on the reverse strand, counting down.
TACCTGTTTATAATGACACCTCATGAAGTCGTTGGTAATTCAATGCATCCTACATACAAAAATGGGGAGTTTCTAATGGCTAATAAGATTACATACAGAATTTCAGAACCTAAAAGAGGTGATGTAATAATTTTTAAATTCTCAGATACCCAAGACTTTATTAAACGAGTAATAGGCATCCCAGGTGATGAAGTAATGATTAAAGATGGGAAAATATATATAAATGGTGAAATGTTAGACGAATCTAACTATCTAAGCTCTTCCGTTATTACTAATGGTGGAGAGTATCTTCACGAAGGACAATCTATTACAATTGAGCAAGGGAAATACTTTGTATGTGGAGATAATAGAACAAATAGTTCAGATTCTAGAGTATTTGGGCCAATAGAAAAAGAAGCAATTAAAGGTAAAGCTTGGATTGTATACTTCCCATTTAGTGAGTTTAGAATAGTACAACATGAATCCTATTAGTATTGGACTACATCTGTGAAACATGGTAAATTATCTATATGGAAATTTTTGTTATTGCTAATCAAAAAGGTGGTGTAGGTAAAACTACTACCACTCTAAATCTAGGTGCTGGGATTGCAAAGAAAGGTAAAAAGGTTTTACTAATTGACTTAGATCCACAAGCTAATCTTTCATCAGGAATTGGATTTACTCAACAGTTTGATAAAGAGAGTTGGAATACAGAGCAACAAGCTCCATACAAAAATATATACGATGTTATCATTAACTCTACCCCTATTCGTTCAGTATTTGTATCAACCTCTACACCTAATCTTTTTTTAGTACCCTCTCATCTTTCACTTGCTGGAGCTGAAATAGAGATGGTAAGTATGATATCTAGGGAAACTCTTTTAAAAAAGGCATTAGCAGAGGTTAAAGATGATTTTGATGCTGTAATAATAGATTGTCCACCTTCATTAGGTTTACTAACAATTAACGCATTAAGTGCTGCTGAAAACCTTGTTATACCAATACAGTGTGAATACTTTGCATTAGAAGGATTAGGGCAGTTAATTAATACTATGAAACTAATTAAAGGAGTTAATCCAGATCTTAAATTGGGAGGCGTTATTCTTACTATGTTTGATAGTAGAACAAGACTTTCATCCAATGTTGTAAAAGATGTTAGGGATTTCTTTAAAGAGTTAGCTTTTGACTCGATAGTTCCTAGAAATGTAAGACTTTCTGAAGCTCCTTCATATGGTAAAACAATATTTCAATATGACAGAAAGTCCTCAGGAGCAATAGCTTACAACAATTTAGCAAAAGAATTTATTAATAGATTTCTTTAAATTATTACTTTTTTAAAATGGAAGAGAACAGATTAGGAAAAGGATTAGCTGCATTAATTGATTCAAAAGAGATTGATAACTCTTCTAGTTCATATAGGGAGAAATTTGATATTACAAAGATATTACCAAATCCATTCCAACCTAGAATGAGAATTGAACCTAATGAATTAATTGGCTTAGCCGACTCTATTAGAGAAAGTGGTGTAATCCAACCTTTAATAGTTACTAAAGACAAAAATTCAGATAAATATCTCATTATTGCTGGAGAAAGAAGATTTAGAGCAGCACAACTAGCAGGACTTAAATATGTTCCAATAGTTATCAAGGAGTCTTCTCCTCAACAGATGTTAGAGTTAGCTTTAATTGAAAACATCCAAAGACAAGATTTAAATCCAATTGAAGAGGCATTTGCTTT
>JAAZAL010000094.1 GCA_012514355.1 Candidatus Dojkabacteria bacterium | reverse complement strand
TTTCTTTTTTGCGACCTTATTAGTCACCTGTTTTTTTGCTTGTGGCATTATTAAAAAATATTTAAATATTAATTATGGGCAAATTATAGGGTAAATCATATTTAAAAAAATACAGTATGTCAAATATACTACTGCGATATCCTTACAAAGATTCCCTGTTGAGTAGATATATCATGGTAGGTTCCAAACATTTCGTCTGTGCCCTCTGGGACATCTAAATCCTCAATAGTGTAATTAAAACTACTCAATTCATCATCCCATACTGCTACCTGAGAAATATATTCAAAATCTTGGTCAGTTAATATATCTGTTGTATACTGCGCTATTCCATCAAAATATCCTGATGGAACTAAATTCCATCCAAGTAAATTTGTTAAATCTATTTCTTTAAATGGTAATGAGATACTTGTAATAGGGATTTCAAACTCTTCTGCAGATATTATTAAATATGCTTTACCAAGTTCTAAATTAAAATCTTGACCACTAATATCTCCATTGTTGTATTTAACTAATTTAACCCATTCATTATTTAGAAATTCTCCTACTACTAATATCTTACCTTCGGAGTATTCAATTAACTCCTTCGCACTATTAATGGGAACTTCATTTGAGTTTACTATCTTTAAGGCTTGGTAAAAACTTACATTCCTCTTAATTTCAATATTAACCTCTTTCAGAGAGCAATCGTATTTACTTACACCCTCTAAAACCTCACCACTACACTGAGTTGGAGTAATCCATGATACTGATTGATCTTTTAGACAACATATAGGGGGTAATGGTTCAGGATCAGGGTTTTCTTCTGTACATTTTATTCCACAGCTCACATCTTTAAAATAGTTCTCTGTCTTTATCGAACCTTTGAAACATTCACATCCTCCAACATCTTCACAGACTTGACCTACTAATATGTCCTCTTTCCCTGGTTTGTTATCTGGGCCAGTACAAGTTACACCTGGATCAGGTTCTGGGTCTGGATCTGGGTCAGGGTCTGGATCAGGTTCTGGGTCTGGATTTGGGTCTGGGTCAATTACTTTATAGTCGGTTGTACAAATTTGTTTGTAATTTGGAGCCAACATCGGACGGTCTTGACCACTAACAAAATCTGGTCCATATCTACACCAACAACCATCCTGGTCAAGACATTGTTTGTCTATAGTGCTCATTTCCATATTTATAACTGTTTTTTTGCCATCTGGTGGCTCTGGGTCGGGGTTAGGAATCTGAGTCCCCTTCTGTGTACAGCTATTATATGCAGTATTAGTTTGAGCTGTAGTATAGCTACATGTTGAGGTATCTTTAGTTCTCGTTAATGGCCACTCTAAAGTCTTGTTAGTAAACCAACCATATACTTGATTAATTCCTTCAACATACTGTTTACCATATGCCAAAGACTCCTCTGAAGAACATTGACCCTTCCAATATCTTGCTCCCCACATTATTAACTCTTTACTAAATGTAGTTGGATTAGGGCCTGCCCAAGTACAACTAGAGATATATGAAGGTTGAGCTTGTGTATTAATAAAGTGCTCTATCTGTTTTGTAAAATTAGCAACAGGAACAGAGGAAAGACCATGAATACCAAAATCTTCAACTATTGGTTGGTATGCATAGTTACTACCACCTGACTCGTGAGCCCAAATAGTTATTAGAAAAGCAGGATCTACACCTAAAGAAAGACCCTTACAATATACATCCTCATAACAGGTCTCTGGGTATCCACCCAAAAGACAACCACCCACCCATCTATCAATTATATCTATCACCTTACTTTTGGAAGGAACAAATCCAGATGTATTTACATCAATACCTACCTTACAGTTAGCCCCAGTAGCACCGTACACAGGTGAGTTTAATATTAAAGCCAACTTCTCTTTTAACTCCTCTTGAGAGAAATATGTTGAATATCTAGTAGCCTTGTACTCCTTACCCTTAGAATCAAAAGCGTAAGTACCATGATACTGGGTATCTATCATTAATTTCTCATCACCCATATCTACCAACAGTAGACTCATAACATCACCATTTCCCGAAACTACCTCTGGTAACTGTATCTCCTCAGAAATCTCTTTAGTTCTAAAGGAATCAGTAACATCCCACACCTTATCCTCACTCTTAATCTGAAAAGCATACAAAGTATCTGGTTTAAGATCTTGGATATTACTGTAAAAAACTCTTTTATCATCAACTAAATCTGTACTAATACCAATATTATTAACTTCCTCAAACTCCCCAATATCTGAAACCTCTTTAAAAAGTAATGTATGTAAGCCCTCTTTTGGCGCTTTCCAATATATCCATGCATCAGTCGTAGAAACATTAACTACCTCAATATCTATCGGTTTTTGAGCTATTACTTTTAATAGGTGAGAATTAGAATTAAACTCGTACCAAATTCCAATTAAAAGAAATATATTTAATACAAAAAATAGCCAATACTTTCCTTTTTCCCTTTTTTGTTTACCTTTCATCTAAGCATATGATATCAGAAATATTAAGATTGCTAAATATATATTTTAATTTTACTCCCATATATGAAATGGTAGAATATTAATATGGAAATAGAAATGAGAAAAAGAAAAAAGAGAAAGAGATTTCTGTATATACCTTTTATAATTCTAATATTACTACTGGGATATTTAGCATACTCACATTTTTTAAAACAAAATGAAAGTGATGAGATACCTCAAGAGATGCTAGAGGAAACTCAACCTCCTGTTGAGGAAATAGAGGAAGAAGAGATAGTACCACAAGGACCTGCATATGAAGAGCTGTTTCCCGTTATTGATGGACAACAGGCATATGTTGTAGTTCCTACAAATATTAATCAGAAAAATCCTCCCACCTTGATACTTTACAGTCACGGTTCTAATACCACTGTTACTACTAATATGGAGGATCAATTTATGAAAGATTTACAACAGTATGGAATATTTTTTACTTCTCACAACTATATATTCTCCGCTTCTAATCAACACGGTGTTAACTGGGGTAACACAGCATCAGTTCAAGATACCTTAAATCTTAAAAATTGGGTAGCGCAAAATTACAATATACAACCTAA
>JAAZAL010000135.1 GCA_012514355.1 Candidatus Dojkabacteria bacterium | reverse complement strand
TGATAGTGTCAGATACTGTCAGATACGAGTTGTTGCAGTAGAATCATGTATACGATGTCCTTTTTGATAGACGATTTGATTTGATCAATCCTCCATGATTTCTTCATAACAGCGTGATAAGATGTCAGCATAAGATAAAGGGCAGATGTCTGAATATGAAAGAAATAAAAATTCTTGTCGTCGATGATGAAAAGCTGATTGTTGCAGTTGTACAAACGTATCTTGAAAAAGCAGGATACAAGGTTTTCCCTGCGTTCAATGGACTTGACGCGCTGACTGAATTTGACCGGATTGCACCTGACCTGGTCATTCTTGATCTGATGCTCCCGGACTTATCCGGTGAAAAAGTCTGTCAGAAAATCCGTCAAAAATCACGCGTTCCGGTAATCATGCTGACAGCTAAAGCCGCTGACGATGCTATTGTCGAAGGGTTCAACTATGGTGCGGACGATTATGTCACCAAACCTTTCAGCTCGAAACAGCTTGTTGCGCGTGTCCAGGCTGTTCTGCGCCGAACCCAGGCGGAACCTTTTCCGCTATCCAGCCAACTCAGCTTTTCCAACGGCGACCTGGTGATTGACAGCATGCGCCACGAAATCACCAAGGACGGCGCAATTGTCAATTTGACACCTCATGAATTCAGAATCCTGATGACTTTAGCTCGCTTCCCAACCAAAGTATTCACACGTGAAGAACTGATCAGCCTGGCGCTGGATGATGATTATCAGGGCAATGACCGTGTTATTGACAGCCACATTAAAAACCTGCGGCTAAAGATCGAGGATAACAGCAAAAATCCCCGTTATGTCCTGACTATACATGGCATTGGCTATAAATTCGGCGGTGGTCTTTAATGTATCGACTGCGCACGAAATTATCCATTTCTTTCTTGATTGTTTCGCTCATTGTCGTATTGATGATCAGTGCGTTAGCAAACTTTTTTATCAAAAAACAGTTCACGCAATATGCGATAGAAAACAAAAACCGCAAAATCGAAAGCATCCTGTCATTGCTTGCGGACCGCTATTTGGATTGGGGCAGGCAATGGGATATAAACGGATTAGAAAGCATTGGGATTAACGCCCTGAATGACGGCCTGTTTTTACGGATCCGCGACAATCAGAACAGCCTGCTTTTCGATGCCTGGGTTCATGACAATCAACTGTGCAGTCAGATGATGGACCAGTTTGCACTGGCGATGCGATCACGGATGGGACGCGATATGGGCGGCTATCTTGAGCAGACCTATCCGCTCTTGCTGAGTGGTCAGGCGATTGGCAGTGTAGACATTGGCTATTACGGTCCCTATTTTTATACAGAAAATGACTTGAGATTTCTTGAAACATTGAATCTGCTTCTGGCCGCTGCCGGTTTTATCTCATTATTCATAGCGGTCGGATTTGGCTGGCTGTTTACGCGCCAGCTGACACGACCGATTGTCCGCGTGATCAATGCAACTGAAAAAATTGCCGACGGCCAATACAATGAACGGCTTATCTATGACTCCTCAACAAAAGAACTGCATGACTTGACGAATTCCGTCAATAGCCTGGCCTTGAAACTGGAAAATCAAAATCGTCTGCGCAAGCAGTTAACCTCGGATGTTGCCCATGAACTGCGCACCCCGGTGACTATTCTCAGGAATCATCTGGAAGCCCTGTTGGATGGAACCTGGGAAATGAGTGCCGAACGGCTGGATACCTGTCACAGCGAGATCATGCGGATCACAAACCTGATCAATGACCTGGAAAAACTGACAACGCTGGACCAGATCTGTTACAGGCTTGAAAAGAGCCGTTTTGATCTTTCACAATTACTTCAG
>JAAZAL010000093.1 GCA_012514355.1 Candidatus Dojkabacteria bacterium | reverse complement strand
TGCTTAGCTTTAATGCTAAACATTTTTAATGTATCAGAGACCCTCTAAAACCCCTACTTTGAATAAATCTCTTGAAATATTGGTAATATCTGTTTCTTTCTACTAACTACATTAGGAAGAAAAAGAGCGTTATCAATAACCCTCTGGTTAAGTATTTTCTCTAGTAATGGAATATCCTTTCCTACTACAAGTAAAATACAATTCTTTTGAAGTAAATCTGTTAACATAACTAACCTTAAATTAAAAGGTATCTCTTTGTTTAATACTTCTAACTCATTAACAATCTGATCTTTTTTTAACTCTCTGTTGTTCATAGTCTCTACCTGACTAATAGAGAACCAATTACCATTAATCTCAACCTCCCTTAGATCTTCTTGAATAATCTCTTTGGGGGATAATGTATGCCAAATATCTTTTTTTTCAAAAAGAATTTTAGAGTACTCATCTAAATCCTCTATCTGAGCAATTTCGTTTAATTTGTTTACCATCTCTCTATCTAGTTTAATTGTAGTTGGAGATTTAAGACCCAACGTATCATCTAATATTGCACTAAGAAGTATAGAGGCAATATTTCTATTTAGAAGAACACCATTTTTAAATATTTTTTGTGCAATTAGGGAAGTAGTACTTCCACAAGGTCTAATTGTAATACTTTGAGGAATTATATCTTCAAGTTTAACATCATGATGATCAATAACCTCTATAATGTTTGCATTCTCCCAACCCTTAGCTCTACTTTCAGGAAATGTATGATCAACTAATACAACATTCATTCCAGAAATGTCAGGTATATACTCAGGAAGTGGTGTGTTGTACTTTTTAAAAACCCACTCTGTTTGAGCATTTACTCTGTCACATCTAATAGCTTGATAAGTATACTCTCCAACCCCTTCCTTAAATTTCTGATATCCAAAAGCAGATGCTATTGCGTCTAAATCTGGTTTTGTATGGCCTACAATATATATTTTTTTATTTAAATCTTCCATATACACATAAAATATATCAGTTATATTTCAATATGGATAGAATACTTGACTAATATGGTAGAATATTACTGTTAATATGAGTACCTATAAACATGCCTGATACTGGAAATACAATATATGATATAGCAATAGTTGGTGCTGGTCCTGCTGGTCTTGGTGCTAGCATTTACGCTAGTAGGTATAAACTTAGCAATATAGTTTTTGGAAAGTTAATTGGAGGAACTATTTCTGATGCACATAAAGTATGTAACTATCCTGGTTTAAAGGATATATCTGGATTTGAACTAGGTCAAAAAATGTTTGAGCATGCTAAAGAGTTGGGTGGGCAACATGCAGCAGAGCAAATTGTTGATATTAAAAAAGAGGGTAATAATTTTAAATTAATTACTGATAGTGGAAGTGAGTATATCGCTAAAACAGTAATTTTAGGATTAGGAACTAACAGGAATAAATTAAATATTCCCAACGAAGATTTCTATCTTGGGAAAGGTCTTTCATACTGTGCTACATGTGATGCGATGTTTTACAAAGGTAAAATTGTAGCAGTAATAGGTGGAAGTAACGCTGCTACAATGGCTGCTACTATGCTTTCTGATATAGCGAAGAAAGTATATATAATATATAGGGGGACACAGTTAAGAGGAGATCAGGTTTGGGTGGAAGAAGCAAGTAGTAAGGATAATGTTGAAATAATATATACAACTGTTCTTACTGGTATTGAGGGAGAAAATAAAGTAGAAAGAATAAAACTTTCAAAAGCTTTCAATGATTCAGAGTATTTACAGGTCGATGGG
>JAAZAL010000092.1 GCA_012514355.1 Candidatus Dojkabacteria bacterium | reverse complement strand
GAGTATTTCCGAGATCTCTGGAGGTAGGGGAAGATATGTTTCTCCTAACTTTGATACTTCTGATATATCCCTTACAATTTATGTAACAGTAGGGATAGGTAGTTTTAATATTGAAAATAGTTAGAAAAATGATTAAAGAAAAGGATCAAAACAGATATCTTTTTGGATTTGTTGTAGTTTTAATAGGTGTTTTCCTTTTTATTAAACAGGTAGGTATTATCTCTCCTTTGGCAGATAATTTATGGACTCTATTTATTAAGTTTTGGCCTTTATTGTTGCTTTTCCTAGGTATTGAATTATATATTTCAAACAACAGGATAACTGGTGGAATAATACTTCTGCTCTCAGTTTCATTTCTTTTTAATACTCTTTTAGACTTTAATTTCTTCTCTGTTCTTTGGCCTATTTTAATTATTGGTATAGGGGTGTCTCTTCTGTTTAAAGAAGAAAGAAAGGAAGAGAAAAAGGTTAAAGATGACACCAGCTATCTCTCGCAGACTCTACTTTTTAAAGATGAGAACTTAAAAGTAGATAGTCAGAATTTTAAGGGAGGGCGTTTAGATATGTTTGTTGGGTCACTGAAATTAGATTTAAGGGAGGCAAAAGTATCAAAGGGGGGTGCTAAATTAAATATTAACGCAGTTTTTGCAAATGTTAAGGTCCTAGTTCCTAAAGAGTGTCGTGTGAAATCTAAGGGTAGCAGTGTAATAGGGGATTGGACAATTAATCTTAATGAGAGAGAAAGGGAAGAACCAGTTCTAAATATAAATGGAAATATCCTCTTTGGTGAAGTTAAGATTGAGGAGTAGTTTCATAGGCTAAATTGCCTTTTTCATCGACTTTAAAAAACCCAAACTCTCCAAAAAAGTTCATTTCACTTTTACCCTTTGCATTCTCTTCTACAAAGTAACTAATTCCTTTTTTAGATACTTTACCTTTATATCCAAAGAATCTTACAATCTTTACTATTATTTCTTCTACTTTTATATCAAATTCGGAGATTTCTTCACCATCCTCTCCGAGTAAAGTTCCTTGTCCAAGAGGTAGTGCCTTATCACCCTGATCAGGGTCGATGAATAAATCATATACAATATTTTCGATTTGTATAGAAAAATATATATTTATATTTCCTTCATTACTTTCTATTTCATTCATATCGGCGATTATACAGAATATTTAATATATTCTCCAATCGATTTGAGGGATGTTTTTTTCTTTAAGCCACTTATTACATTTACTAAAGGGTTTACTTCCCAAAAAGCCTTTGTTTGCTGAAAATGGAGATGGATGAGTAGAAGCTATAATTAGATGTTTATCTTGATTAATAAGGGGGATTTTACTCTGAGCATATTTACCCCAGAGAATGAATACGACATGTTCTTTCTCATTTGAGATTTGGGATATTAATGAATCTGTATACTGTTGCCAACCAATATCTCTATGTGATGCTGGCTTATCTTTTTCAACTGTTAATATACTGTTTAAAAGGAGTACTCCTTCTTGTGCCCAACTAGTTAAATCTCCATGAGTTGGAATTTCTAAACCTAAATCACTATTTAATTCCTTATAGATATTTCTCAAAGAAGGGGGTATTTTAATGTCTTTATTTACTGAAAACGCTAATCCATTTGCTTCTCCCTCTCCATGATATGGGTCTTGTCCAAGGATAACAGCTTTAATATTTTCTAAAGGGGTTAATTCTAATGCCCTAAATCTATACTCTTTTGGAGGTAGTACATTTTCTAAACGAGAAAGCTTTTGTGGGAAGTAGTGTTGAAACAATATATTGGAAGAATTAATTCTCGCTTAGATCTCCATATTCGACAACTTTTGCTTCACCTGTTTCTGGGTCAATTTTCCACTTTGTACCATTGTCATCAATTTCCACTAACTCTCCTCCATATCTATCAAAGAGTCGTTTCTCTTTCCCATCTTCATTAGTCACTACAACTGCACCATCTTTTTTAGTGCCTTGCTCTATTGCGAAGGTAAGTAAATCTGTAGACTGCTCTTTCTCCCCTGGAGTCTTTTCAAAATCTCCCATACTCAAAAGATATATAATTTAAATAAAAGTATATATTTATGATACCAAAACAGTTAACAAATGTATATCCTAGATTTTTTTCTCTAAATAGGAGAGTTTTTCTTCAATCTCTTTTAACCCTGTCTCCCAAAACTCTTTTTTAGAGATATCCATACCCATATCAAGAAATATCTCTTTTGGAGATTTACTATCCCCAGCCTTAAAAAACTCTTTAACATATTTAATATTTTGTGTATCTTCTTTAACTAAATTTTGTAGATATTTTGATATGAGCAGTCCACTAGCGTAAGAGTATGTATAGAAGAAGGAACGGATATGACTCCAATATATCCAACCTAGTTGCATATGCTTGTCTTTTAATACACTTTCTCCTAAATACTTTGACATCTCTTGAGTAAATATCTTAGAGATATCATCTTTAGAAAGAAATCCTTTATCTCTAAACTGTTTGTGTAACTCTAATTCAAAATTGTAACAGGCAATCTGTCTAAATATTGTAGAAACATCCTCTTCAAGTGATTTAAAAAGAAGTAGGTCTTTCTCTTTTTCAGATAAATTCTCTGAAATATTCTCAAGGACAAAATTCTCAAAGAAAGTTGAAGCTACCTCTGCACAAGCAGTTGAGTATCCTTGATTAAGGGGATTCTGGTTGTTTGAATACTCTGTATGAATCCCGTGTCCGCTTTCATGAGCTATGGTTAATACATCTTGTAATCTGTCATTATGATTAAGAAGTATATATGTAGGATATTTACTTCCAACTCCTACACAAAAAGCTCCACCCTCTTTTCCTCTTTTGGGATAAACATCATATTGACCCTGAGATTCGTACATCTGCATAATATCTAAAAACTCTTTATCTAATTTCTTAAATACCTCTTTAACAATATTTATGGATTTTTCAAAGCTAAACTCCTGCTTAATATCATCAACTTTAACATTTCTTTCATAGTAAGCAAGAGATTCTTGTTTTAAGAGTTTAGCCTTTAATTTGTAAAAGCGTTGAGAAATATCAAAGGATTCAGTAACTACATTACGAAGTGTATCAACAGTATATGGCTCCATATCATCTGACAGAAGTCTTGGTAAATCTACTCTTGGTATCTTTCTATATTCATCAGAGATTTTTTTGTTTTCTAAAATTGAATTAATTTCATACTCAGCTATTTGCGCATATCTGTTATTTACTTTGTAAAACTGCTCTGCAGCATAATCTCTAACCTCTTTTTTACTACTATCTAGATATTTACTTGTCTCACTGTAAGAAACCTCTTTCTTAATACCTTTTTCATTTAATATTTTAATGCTTTGTTTCTGAAGCAATTCTGAAAGCATATTAATCCAATTTGCGTGTGAGGTTTTAGATTCTAAATTAAATATTTTCTCCTCTTTATCGGTAAGTAAGTATTTAGCTTGGTTAAAACTGCTCAAAAGAAAGTGTTTATATATTTTTAAATCCTCAGATTCTAAAAATTGTTTTTGATTCTCTTTGGGAATTTTTGAAATATTTAGTAAAAAAAACTGAATACTGTTTTCTAGCACTAAGCAGGTTGAATGTAAGAGATTTTCTTTAGATTTAAGTATTGGATTTCCCTGATCAATTTCTCTAGCAAGGAAAATGTAGTATGAGGGTTTTGTACAAATCCCATACTCCTGCATTAATTCTTCATACTCTTTTAATGCAATGGAAAGAGTCTTTGGGTTTTTAAGAT
>JAAZAL010000009.1 GCA_012514355.1 Candidatus Dojkabacteria bacterium | reverse complement strand
TTTAAAAAACAACAAGATTTATGTTGGAGGAAGTTTTACTCAAGTACTTGGTGAACAATATCCTGGCTATGGTCTTACTTCCTTTACGTATTCATATGATGCTATTCCAACAATTCAAATTCAAACAATAGAGGACTTGGATAGTGTAAGGGATAATCTCATGGCCAACTATATTTTAATGAGAGATTTAGACTTTAATGATTGTAATAGTTATTCAAATTGTGAAAATATGAGTACCTATACAGAAGGTCTAGGTTGGGAACCAGTAGGTTCTTGGAATGATGTCTCAGAGATAGAACATCCCTATTATGGAACCTTTGATGGACAAGGTCATACTATTTCCAATCTATACATTAATAGACCATCTGAATATTTCGTCGGACTTTTTGGCTTGGTTGGAGAAGGAGGCAAGATTAAAAATGTTGGATTGATTAATGCCTCCATTTCTGGTTTGGGATATACAGGAGGACTAGTAGGGAGACTTTTGGGAACCGTAGAAAACTCATATGCAAAGGGTTCTGTTATTGCAACTGATGAATGTACCGGAGGTCTTGTCGGTAACCATTGGATTAAAGAATCTGCTATAACAGCAACAATAATTAACTCTTACTCAGAAGCTTCTGTAAGTGGAGGATATACAGTTGGTGGTCTTGTGGGATGTAATGTAGGAGATGTCATTAATTCTTACTCAACTGGAACTGTAACTGGTACTAATCAGGTTGGAGGTTTAATTGGATGGTATGGTGGTGGAGAAATAAGTAATTCATATTGGGATACTTATACTTCAGGAGTTGTAATATCAGATGGAGGTTTAGGTTTAACAACAGAGGACATGCAATCTCTTCTATCGTATACTGGATGGGACATTGTAGAAATGAACAATTTTGATCCCTCTAATGCGAGTGTATGGTATATAAGTGATTGGAATGATTATCCTAGACTGTACTGGGAGTATGAAGCACCTGAAGTATTAACTAAAGCAGCAACGAACTTCGCAGCAGATGGAGCAACATTAAACGGAGAGTTACTAAGTATGGATGGAGAGACAGAAGTAAGTGTATCGTTCAGATATAGACAGGGAGAAGGAGAATGGACAAATGTAAATACAATAACAAAGACAACAGCAGGAGTATTCTCATCTTCAATAACAGGCCTAACTCTTAATACACAGTATCAATATCAAACTATCGTAACCTGGAGAGGAGTAGGAACAGTGTATGGAAACATAGTATCTTTCACAACTCCAGCAACCCCACCCTTACCAAGTGTCTTTGGTCCAGTTGTATCAAATATTGAGGACATTGAGACACCAAGTAATACAGAAGTACCATTAGTATTAACTAAGATCGGTACAGGAAGTATTACATTCCCTTCAGGATTAAATCTTACAGATAACTATGATCAGCTATCTAACCTAAGTGAGAACTTAGTAATAGTATACGAGCCTTCTCTCAATAGGTTTAGAGCATATGTTAATTCTAATGGAGCATCATTTCTTGCTAGCCATGGAGCTACTATTCGATTCTTTAATGTACGAAATCAATTAGGGATATCAGGATTAACTAGTAGTAACTTTAAAACATTACTTAAGGTTAGTGTCCTTAATGATAGTAAGAGTGTAGTTACTGACACCTCCTCATACTTTGATTGGAACAATGCATCATACAACCAAGATACAGATATATTAACAATGCCAGTAAACCACTTTTCTGAGTATGTATTAGGAGTAAACACAGGAGTACTTCCTAGTACTGGAATGTCATCTTTAACAATGTTGATACCTTTAGGTTTATCACTAATTGGTGTAGGGGTAATTCTGTTTTCAAAAAAGAGATACAAGAAGATTTAAAGGTATGAATATAAATCTATATCTTCAAATTTATCATCCTCGGGGTCTAATAATCCCCTGTCTTCTATAGATTGGAATAAATCGTAACTGTCTGAACAGAACTCATCATCAAAATCATAATACTCATCATCTTCGTCTGAAGTTGGAGGAAGAATTGTATTATCAATGTTATCACAGAACTCATTTTCCATTATTGAGCAGTAAATATTAAATTAAAACAAACCGAATTACTTTACTACAATTAAAGGAAATGTCAAAGGCCTATAAATGGAAAATCTGATTACTTAATATATTAGGGTCCTTATGAAAGACTTTCAATAAGTAAATAGATTAATAGTAATCCTAGGGTTAAAGCTCCAAATATTAATACAGTTTTAATAAATAAAGATACACCCTTTTCTTTCTTTCCATCTAAATATAATTGTATTGGTTCAAGACAGAATAGGTAAGCCATAAAAGCTGCTGAAAATGTAAATAGAGATATCATAATTACGGGCATGATAAAAGATGCTACCTTTTCTTCTATTTGATATCTGTCTAATAAGTTCATACCTCCTACTAATACAATAATATATAGAATTGCAGTAAGGGCATTTAAGAAAGGTTTTTTATTCATATTTGTTATATTAATCATAATAATATATATCTTATCATATATTTAGATCAGAGAAGTCTCTTAACTCTTCCCATTTCTGGTCTATCTCGGTTCTAGAGTTCGCATCCTTTACAAACTTCCCATATTGAGAGTGTGTGTTATTAATTCTTCTAAAATATTTAATAGGACACCAATATCTTTCTGTTCTAGCTCCTACCTCTGTACAAAACCTGAATATATTATTTACATAACTACAATATATACAATTAAACTTTTCTATTGGATTTAACAAACTAAATAGTTGCCTATCATAAACTAGGTAATCTTTTTGTTTAACGATTGGTATTCCATATAGTCTAAAACATACCTGTTGATAGAGTTGAGTAAAGATATGTAATAGTACTGTAGGGATAATCATTGAATATATAAAGGGAATACTTAATAGATATTTCCAATTAAATTTCACTTTTGGAAACTTAATTCGTTTAACAATATTTCTTTCTTCAAGTATTTTATTAATATGTTCATCCAGTGTATCTGAGATATTTTCTTTTAACTGGATAAGCTTTGTATATGCTTCATTCTTATTAGATATTTCAGATATACTCTCTTTAATCTTTTCTAGGATGTTTTCTTTCATTTCAACTGGTAGATAAAATAATAGGTATGATTACATATTATTACTGTATAGGCAAGAAGGTTGAGAATTTTTTAAAAGCTCCCGATATATGACCTAATCCTGAACCTGGGATTCATGGATAGGGAAAATTTTTTGTATCTTGTTAATAAGTTTCTTCAAGAAATGTGCTTAGGAAGAAATAGATAAGATAAATTTAAATTAATGTAAGCAATATAATCTACTTCTGGGGTTCGCTTATTAATTCTATCTTTCCGCATTTTGGACAGCGATAAGCAAACACTCTAGTCCCCCCAAGCACAGTTGGTAGCAGTTTACCCCATAAGGTATCTGAAGCAACCCATTTTGTTCCCTCCCCAGTTAACCCTCCTTTTTCCATTTCAGTTTGGCATAAAGGACATTTCATAAAATCAACTCATAATATTTTAATAGTATATATTATCACAATCTAGGGAGATATCAAGAATACTCAAAATAGGGGGACATATTGCATTAGAATGGGCAATGAATATCAAAAGGACTTCGCCAACAGGAGAATCAGTAGTTTTTGGTACGGAACCTTTATATGATAAAGATAGGAGTCTTACTGTTATAAATACAGCTTTCCCAAATTTTGAGATTAAATTTATAGAGGGTGAGAAAATATATTCTAACGAGAGTGAAGCTAACCCTCCTTATGAATTTTATTGTGAGACTTTATTAATAGAAGGGAAAAAGAATCGATAATAAACTCCCCGTATATGACATATTCCTGAACCTGAAATTTAACTTTGATATGGAATTATCTACGATTAATTTTCTGATAAATATTCAATGAATTTACTATCGTATCTTGGATTGTTTATACTGAGCATAGTTAAATTGCCACTATCAAAATATTCGGAACCTTTAGGTATGAATATTAAATCTCCTACTCTTACAATCTCTTTTGAGCCATTAATTTCAAAAAGACCTGAACCCTTTAGGACATAATATATTGCATCTCCTCTTTTATTAATTATTTTTTTGTTTGTACCATTAATTTCTACAATTGCAACACTCAAATTATCAATATCTTCTTGATTAAGTAGTTGCTTAACCTTTATATAACCATAATCTTGAACAGATATCTCTTTCTCGTTTCTTATTAAGTATTTCATATTTAGTATTTAAAACTTATATTAGAAATTGTATTACAAAAGGAGGATATTGAAAGCTCCGCGACCAGGACTCGAACCTGGAACCAAACGGTTAACAGCCGTTCGCTCTACCGATTGAGCTATCGCGGAATAGGTTATTATATATCCCTAATGATGTTGTTGCAAATACTTTTAGTTGTTACTTTTAAGTTCAATTTTATGTTTAAGAAAGTCTTCTAACAAAGAAATATCGTCTGTATCTTCTAAAGAAAAAGGAATAATATAGTATCTAGCACCCTCTATTTTTATAAACAACTCTTTACTATCTGAACCGTATATATCTTTATCTTTTAATAACTGATTAAGTCTTTCTAAAAGTAAGCAATCTCTATCACTTTTTTTAATATTTCTTTGATTTTCTTTTTTATTCTCACCATAATCCCTTTGAGTTGAAATATCCCAAACATTTTTAAAAAAACCTCCAATTGCTACAGCTCCAGAGGGTGTAAGAATAACCCTAAAGCTATCTCTCTTGTTTCCGTCTTTATTCTCA
>JAAZAL010000091.1 GCA_012514355.1 Candidatus Dojkabacteria bacterium | reverse complement strand
TGTTTACATGAAGGAATTGATCATTTAATTCATGCAATTAGATCTAACTACGATATTACTCTATTAATTCATAACAATGAGAACTTTGCTTTAACTACTGGACAGATTACTTCAACAACTAAGAAAGGAAAAGATATGTATGGTTTCCCTGATGGTAAAACAGAGGGATATATTAATATTGGTGAACTAGTATTAAGCTTAAACCCTTCTTTTTATGCAAAAGGATACTCTAATGATCCAATTCAGTTAACTGAAATTATTAAATCGGGTATTAAACATAAAGGGTTTAGTGTAATTGAAATTATACAGATGTGTCCTACATACAACCCGGAAAACAGTGCTGATTTTTTGAGTAGTAAAATATTGAAAATAGAAGTTACCGATGATATCTCGATTGCTAGAAAAAGAATAACCAATAAAGAGAAAATATACACAGGTGTAATATACCAAAACAAAAAGATAAAGGATTACTATTCACTGTTAAAAAACAGAAAGGATAGAAAGACAGAGTTAGTAAATGAAGTAAGAAACTACGGTATTTCAAATATATTATCTGATTTAGATTAACAATGATTAAAGATATATTACTTACACCCAAAAGTATTGCAATAATAGGAGTATCTACTGAAAAAGAAAAAATAGGTAGAGTAATATATGACAATGTTTTAGATGGAGGCTTTACAGGTAAAGTATATCCTGTAAATCCTAAGTATACTGATATAGATGGGAAACCGTGCTATCCTGATCTTGCATCAATTCCTGGAGATATCGATACAGTATGTATTGTAATTCCATCTCAATTTGTTGAGAGTAGTGTAGATGATTGTATAAAAAAAGGAGTAGAAACTGTCATAATTATCTCTTCTGGATTTAAAGAAACAGGAGCTGAGGGTAAGGAATTAGAAGAAAGAATTACAGATAAGCTTAAGGAAGCAAATATTAGATTAATAGGTCCAAATACTTTAGGAATTATTAATAACAGTATTAAACTAAATCTTTCTTTTGCAAGAAAAAACACTATTGAAGGCTCGACCTCTTTTATTTCTCAATCAGGAGCTTTTTGTACAGCCATTTTGGATATGGCAATTAGAGATAATATAGGGTTTTCTAAAGTAATCTCAATTGGTAACAAAGCAGATATAACAGAGAATGAGTTAATAGAGTATTTACAAAAAGATAAAGAAACAGAATCTATAGCTATATATCTTGAAGAGTTTGAAGATGGTAAAGATTTTGTTGAAATAGCACAAAGAAGTAATAAACCAATGATAATAATTGCCCCAGGGAGCTCTCAAAAAGCTAAAGAGGCTATCTCTTCTCATACAGGTTCCCTAGCTACTTCATACGATACTACCCTTACCGCAATTAAGAAGGGTAATCTAATTAAGGTTGAAAGTTCTGAAGAACTTTTTGATACTATTAAGGTAATTGCACTTAATAAATTACCTAAAGGAAGGGGTATAGGAATAATCACAAATGCTGGTGGTCCCGGTATTATGGCAACGGATTGCGTTGAGAAGTTTGGATTAAATATGGCTGAGATTGGTGAAAAAACAAAAGAGAAACTCACTAAATTCCTTCCAATAGCTTCAAATATTAATAACCCTGTAGACATATTAGGAGACGCACTGCTTGATAGATATGAGTATGCAATTAAAACCTTGCTTGATGATGTGACTGTAGATTCATTAGTTGTAGTTTTAACTCCACAGTTAGTTACTGATATTACAGGTGTAGCTAAATGTATTGTAGATATTCAGAAACAATCTTCCAAACCGATATTTTCATGCTTTTTAGGAGGAAATGATATAGAAGATGGTAATAAAATACTAAGAGCATATGGAATGTTTGTTTCTAACAATATTGAGGATAGTATGAGATTAATTAGTATGGTTACAAGGTATGAAATGCAAAAAAACGAGCACAGTATTAGAAAGATTAATGATTTGGTCTCAAAGGGAAGATATAGAAAGGCAGTTTTAGAAGAAATTAAAGATGAGGCAGTTGTTCTTTCTGATGAAATTGCAGAAAAGATTGCTAAAGAGGTCGGTATTCAACTTCCTAAACAATTAATTACGGGTAATGTCCAAGAAGCTGTAGAGTTTTCTAGTAAAATATTTCCTGTGGTAATTAAAGCTACTTCAAAAGATTTAGCGCATAAAACAGATTTTAAAGGTGTATTTTTAGATATTAGAACAATTACAGAGTTACAAGAGAAATTTGAGATGTTATCAAAAAATATTGAGAAAGCTACAGGTAAAAAATCACCAGAGATATTAATTCAAGA
>JAAZAL010000090.1 GCA_012514355.1 Candidatus Dojkabacteria bacterium | reverse complement strand
TAAGCAATTAATAACGGATTTAAAAGAGCTCTCATCTGCAGTTAAGCAGTTAGAGGAAAAGGTAAACGAGTATGATACAAAGTTAAATTCTTTAATTGAGCTACTTCCTAATATCCCAGATGAGGATGTAGTAGAAGGAGGTAAGGAAGCAAATGAAGTAATTAAGGTAGTAGGAGAAAAACCAGTATTTACTTTTGAAATAAAAGATCATGTTCAATTAGGTACAGATTTAAAACTCTTTGATTTTGAAAGGGCTACTAAACTCTCTGGAAACAATTTTTCTATGTATACAGGTATGGGAGCTAGATTAGAATGGGCATTAATCAACTACTTTATAAATGAACATATTAATGATGGGTATGAGATGATACTACCTCCACATATAGTTGGAGAGGTCTCTGGATATACAGCAGGACAGCTTCCTAAATTTAAAGAGGATGTATATTGGTTAAAGGATATTAATCAGTTTCTAATTCCTACTGCAGAAACAGCACTAGATAATATATTTAGAGATGAGATATTAAATGAGAGTGAGTTACCTAAGAAATATTTCTCTTACACCCCCTGCTATAGAAAAGAGGCTGGTAGCTATAGAGCTAATGAGAGAGGTTTAATTAGAGTACATCAATTTAACAAGGTAGAGATGTATCAATATACTACTAAGGAGGGTTGTGACAAAGCTTTTGAAGAGTTGGTATCTAAAGCAGAAAAGTTAGTACAAGGATTAGGTCTGCATTACAGAGTTAGTAAATTAGCAGCAGGAGATTGTTCTGCCCCAGCTACGAAAACATATGATGTAGAGGTATGGCTTCCTGCAGTTGGTCAATACTACGAGGTAAGTTCAATATCAAATGTAAGAGAGTATCAGTCCCGAAGAGGTAATATGAAATACAGACCAAGTAATGGAGGGAAAGCCGAGTATATGAGTACATTGAATGCTTCAGGTTTAGCTACTAGTAGATTAATGGTTGCATTGGTAGAGACATATCAACAGGAAGATGGCACCATATTAATACCAGAAGTTTTAAGAAAGTATATTGGGGTAGATAAAATAGGCAGGGAGTAATATGAGTTACTTTTTAGGCTTTGTACCAGATAAGGAGGCTAACTACCAAATTAAGAGAGTAGTTGCACATATATCAACACTTTTTAATGATTTTGATATTCCTGTTAGATGGGTAAAACCTAATACATTTCATTTAACACTTTTTTACCTGGGAGATAATCTGTTTTTTCCTAAACAGATACTTTTAAAAAAGAAAATATCTAAAATACCTTTTAAGAAATTTAAAGTATCTTTTAATACTGTTAAGGTAGGAATATCTAGAACCTATCAAGATTTAGTATATTTAGATTTAAGCCAGGGGGGAGAGGAGTTAAGGGAGTACTATTCTCAAGTAAGAAAGGTATTAGGAGAGAAAGATTCATCTCTGTTTGTTCCTCATTTAACAATAGGGAGAATTAGTAAGGATTTAACTAAGGAAGAGTATAGGAATGTATCTTCAGATGTTACAAGAGTATCTAAGAAGTTAAAGTTAAATGATATTCAATTTACAATAGACGGTATGTATCTAATACATAGTAAAGATGGAGTCTATACTTTTAAAATGAAGTTTGATGCTAGTTAATTTATTTGGCTTCCTCCCCATTCAATAACAGTAAATCCATTTCTTTCAAATGAAGGAAATACTTGAGGGTCTACCTTAATATATTTATCTATACTTTTGTATACCATAAATACTCTTAATACAGAATCAGGAGTAGGTGTAATGTTTAATTTAATCCTATCTGCATATTCAGAATCTGTAGCAAAGTGTATTAGATTGTATTCATTATTTATCATTTGAGGTGCCCAATATACAATAAACTCGTTGTATTCTTTGGGAGTTAGTCCTATTTCAGACAACTTCTTTTGTAAGAATTCAATTGTACCAACTCCTTTTACAACAAAACCGGTAGTCATATCATACTTTGTTTCACTTTTTTCTTTTCCTTCCCAAAATAGATAACTATATTCTTTATCATCTTTTTTATTTATTAATCTACCATCTGGATTAGCACTTACATTCCAACCATTATCATATTCAGGGTATGTTATTAAAAAGTCCCCAGAATAACCTAGATTAACGGAGACTTCTTGTTGCTGAGTAGGGTAAAGATAGATTACGGGTTTCCAAATTATTGGGAAATTTGGATCATTTGGCTGAACAATGTTGGGGACTTCAGATTGATTTGGACAAAGTAACGGTATCCCAAGAAAGTTATCAATTACTCCTACTTTTGTTAATACAGCAAGAGTAGTTAATATCCCT
>JAAZAL010000089.1 GCA_012514355.1 Candidatus Dojkabacteria bacterium | reverse complement strand
TTCTTATCAATGAAATTGCAGAGGATTTGATACTTGAAGATGAAAGAATCCGTTGGAACTATAGAATAGGTTATCGTAGCATGGTAAATCAGGATTTTCTTTCAACAAGTTTCAAATGGGGTGGAAGATGGGGCTCGAACCCACAACCCTCGGTTCCACAAACCGATGCTCTAACCAATTGAGCTACATCCACCATACTAAATAGATTATACCAAACAATATTAAATAATGTTTGATTATTTATTAAACTTCTTACCAAACAGAGAGCTATTAGCAACTTCTTTTAACTCACTCTTACTCATATTACCCTCTATCCATATATGAGGAGGGATCTCAAACTCATCTTTAATATATTCTTGTAAATCATCTATTCTAAGTTTCTTTGCTATCTCTACTGCTTTATTGTAATTAAATATCTCATCTTTTTCTAATAACCACATAGCAATTAACTCTGCCTTATCGCCCTCATATACGGCTGTAGTAGGAAAGATATAATCACTAATTACATCCTCAAACCACTCCTGTCCCTTTTTAGAATTCAAAAATTTAAATGTTTCAATATATACTAATTTATAGTATTCCTCTAAAGTTTTCTTTATTTTTTCCTTTTCGGTAGTAAAGCTATAGCTATATATATCATATTTAAAACAGAGATTAGATGTTTTAGATCTAGAGAAGTTATATATTAATCCCATCTCCTCTCTTAAGATATTAAAACTAAGCCAAGAAAGAAGTTTAGAACAAACATATGAAAGAACATTCTTTTTATAATCTGCTTTTTTACTAGCTTTTTCAATATAATCAAAATATACTGTAATACCATTTGCCCTTTTATCTCTAAAAACACCTACTTCCCATACATTCTTTAAAGTAAAATCTCTAAAACTACTTTTTGAATCAGAATTAAATATTTGAGAAAGAGAATCAATCTTTTCTGCTACTTCTCCATCTAGTTTCTCTTTACTTTGTATTGAGATAAGGGATTTATTAGATAGAATTTGTTCTTTGTAATATTTCTCTAAATCCTCTACTGTAATGGATTTAATATCCTCTATCTCTCCTAGAGTATCTCCAGTAAATTCATCAGCTATACCTTTAAACATAAAATCAAGATACATTAGAGCATTGTTATCTACTTTTTTAACCTTCCGACTTTTCTCTGCTAGAATAATGTTTCTTTCTTTCTCCATAAGAGTAGTAAATTTTTCTTTAGGAAAATCATAAATTTTTTTAAATCTTTCAAAAATTCTATCAGTACCCTCTTGATTTGAATGGCCTTCAAAAACAATACATTTTTTGTTTGTATGCCCATTAATATTTAAAGCAGGTCTTTTATAAGTACCCTGTTCAAACTTGTTTATTTCATCTTGATTTTTGTAATGGGAATTAGGATTTAAAAGCATATGCTCAAGGAAATGAGCTGTTCCTTGAGGTACGTTCTGCTTCCTTTCAAAAGCACAACCAGCTAAATGTATAACAGAGAGATCAAAATCTATAGTGGAAGGGTTATCAAGATGTATTACCTTTACTCCATTGCTAGTTTCATATATGTTATATGTAATATTGTCATATTTATTTTTGAAGCTGGATATTAATTTCATCTAATTATGATTAATATTAATCATCAGATTATACATGAATACTAAAGAATTTTTAATTAAAGAGTTAAGAAAATATAGAAATACCCAAAAGGAAGAGGTATTTAAAAGTTTTTTTAAAACTGGTAAAGGTGAATACGGTGAGGGTGACATTTTTTGGGGAATAACAGTTCCAGATATTAGAAATGTAGCAAAGAAATATTATATACCGATAACCATAAATGAGATAAAAGAGTTAATAAATAGTGAAATACATGAGATTAGGTTAACTGGATATTTAATATTAACTTATAAATATGAAAAAGGAAGTACTGAAGAGAAAGAAAATATTGCTAATTTCTATTTAGATAATCTTAAAGGAGCAAACAATTGGGATATTGTAGATCTCTCTTGTTACAAAATTCTTGGTAGCTATTTAATCGATAATCCACAAAAGAGATATATACTTTATAAATTAGTTAATAGTAGCAATCTTTGGGAGCAGAGAATCTCAATTGTTTCTACTTTTGCCTTTATTAGAAGCAATGATTTTGTTGATACTTTAAACATTTCAAAGATTTTACTTAAACATAAGCATGATTTAATACATAAAGCAGTTGGTTGGATGTTAAGAGAGGTTGGGAAAAGGGATATAAATATACTAAAAAAGTTTTTAAAGGAGAATATTAAAGAGATACCGAGAACTACACTTCGCTATGCTATTGAAAAAATGGATGAGAGGGAAAGAAAGTACTTTTTAAGTCTGTAATTTACTGCTATATTATATCAACAAACCTGCCTGTTCACAATATTGACTCATTTAGTATATTGTTGGTAATATAAAACTTTAAGATTTGCAATTCTTTTTATGGAAAAAAAGAAAGTTCTATCTCTAAAAGATTATTTTAAAATATCAATGTGGTCTTTAAAAATAAATTGGGATATTTCCAAATTTATTTCAATTACCACTCTTGTTACAAGTATTTACAGCAATCTTTCTGGAATCTTTTACTCATTAGTAATCGCTAAAATAATTGATAGCTTAATTCAACTTTCTCAGTCTGGTAATACTGAAATCAAATCTGTTCTTTCTTTAGTAATCTTATTTGCCATAATAGAACTTTTATCGATTATCACAGATAGTGTTGATAGGTATAGTAGAAGATACAAACGAAGGTTGGTAAGATCATATCTCTCAAGAATTGAGTATCAGAAAATAAATGAACTTGGGATTCAAACTATTCAATTGCCCGAGGTGGCAAATAAAATTCAAAAAACAAGTGATTGGATTTGGAGTGTTACAGATGTTAGCGATACAGTTGTTTCATTAATGTCATCTTTTATACGAAGTGTTGTAGCTGGAGTAATAATATTTCGTTTTTCCCCTATCATCACTTTAGGAATATTATTTGTATCTGCAATCTCATATATCCAGAAGAAAACATATCTACAGAAAGATTTTGATTGGCAAACTTCTGATAAAAATATGGAAGAAAGTAAAAAAGCTTGGTGGATTCAAAGGTCACTTACAAACCCCGAAGAAATCGATGAAATCGGATTGGTCGGCTCATTCAAATTTTTGGATAAAAAATTTAATGATTTTTACAATTATTTTAATAAAGGTTTTGAAAAGATTCTTCGAGCTGAGAGTATTACCGGTTTTTTCATTGAGATAGGAAATCTCGGTGTAATAGTTGGAGGTTCAATTAAAATTTTTACCATGGTATTAAATAAAGATATATCGATAGGTAACACTACTTTCTATTTGGGAACCGTTAAAAGTTTCTACGGAGGTATCTCTAACTTTCTTTCAAATTTGGTTTGGTTTAGAGACTTAGTAATGAAAGAAAAAGAGGTATATGATTTTTTTGAATTACAATCCCTTGTATCTGATGGGCATATTAAGTTAGAAAGATTATTAACACCTCCATCAATAGAAGTTAAAAACATATCATTTCATTACCCAAACGCAAAAAGGAATATTTTTAAAAATTTTTCACTCAAAATTAACTCTGGAGATAAAGTGGCAATAGTTGGTGAGAATGGAGCAGGGAAATCTACTTTAGTGAAATTACTATGTCGTTTGTATGACCCACAAAAAGGAGAGATTTTAGTAAATGGGAAACCGTTAAAAGCCCTTTCTCTAAACGATTGGTACAAGAATGTAGGCGTCTTGTTCCAAGATTATAACTTCTATGGTAATTTGTCCGTAGAGGAAAATATATACATTGGGAAATCAATTAAAAAAATAAA
The DNA here is from genome assembly GCA_012514355.1 of Candidatus Dojkabacteria bacterium. Classification (GTDB taxonomy): domain Bacteria; phylum Patescibacteriota; class Dojkabacteria; order SC72; family SC72; genus UBA2259. Next base: position 3,021 of record JAAZAL010000089.1, on the reverse strand, counting down.
TAAGAAAAATATTATTAAAGCCTCTCAAAATGCAGATGCCCATTCCTTTGTATTAAAATATCCCCTTAAATATCAAACTTTAATGAGCGAAAGGTTAAAAGAGGGTATTAAACCAAGTAAAGGACAACAACAGAAAATAGCGATTGCAAGATTTTTCTATAGAGATGCTCCATTTGCAATATTTGATGAACCTACTTCAGCTATAGATTCTGATTCCGAATTTAAGATATTTAATAGGATATATAATTTCTTTAATAATAAAACGGTAGTAATAATATCTCATAGATTTTCTACAGTTAGAAAAGCTGATAAGATATTTGTTATTAAGGAGGGTAAAATTGTTGAACAGGGAAATCATAAAGAATTAATGGAGAAGAAAGGTTTGTATTTTAATAACTTTAATAAACAAGCTCAAGGATATAATTCAGACTAATTAATTTTAATAATTTAAATAATGAAAATATTAATTGCCATATTACTTTTTCCATTTCTTTTTCTTCAAAACAGCTATGCATATACCATAGATGAAGTTAATCTTCATAATACGCCTAATGATTGTTGGGTGGTATTTGAAGACAGTGTATATGATTTATCTAAGTATCTTCCCTCTCATGATATATATATGGATATTAGAGATTGGTGTGGTAAAGATATGACAGAGGACTTTAAAACTAAAGCTGGAATGGATAGAGACCATAGAGTAAGTAGTTACTCTTTATTAGAAAACTATAAGATTGGGGAAATAGAGAGTAATCAGGCACCCATTATAGAAGAGGTAGATACAATTGAGGATAAAATAATGCCTAAGAACGCTAGTAACCCTTACAATCTTATAATCCCTTTACTCATTTCTAATATCCTGTACTGGATCCCCTATTTATTAATAAAGAAAAGAATAATAAAAGTATCTCTTAAATCTTTTAATGCCTTCTGGAATACCCTACTCATTTTACTACTACTTCTTCCTTCATTAGGTTTTGGAGTCTTTATGATGCTTAGATATAGGTTCCCAGGCCTTTGGAATATTCCCTTTGACTTTATGTATTGGCATGTAGAGCTATCTTTGGTAATGGGTATTATTGGAGTTAATCACTTTTTAAGTAGAGTAAGAGTGTACCTACTTCAATTAAAGAGGTCTAAATAAGGATATATACAGGATATATAGAGGTATAGTATAATTCTGTTATGGAAAAGAGTGATTCCTTGCTATTTAGTAGAGAGAATACTGCCTTTTCTTCTGAAACATTTTCAACTTCGTTTGATGAAATTAACAAGTACGTTGCTTCTAATCCAAATAATTTTGATATTACTCAATTAGAAAATTGTGTAGATCCAGACCTTTTACTTGGCTTAAGTACCTATCTAGAAGATATTGCTTTGGAAAATATATCGTTAGAAACTACAACTAATCAAATAGATGAGTTTAATGATAAAGTTTATGACAAAATTAAACTGTGGAATTTAGCAGAAAGAGAGGTATTAAATGTTGTATTAGTTAGTAAGATACTAAGAAATATGAAGTATACAAATACTCATATGAATGAAAAATTACTTAGAGATCAACTATTTAGAAATAATGATACATACAATCTAATGTATGTATGGTTGGATTGTTTTAAGAAACGCTTGAATGAAGAAATTAATTAGGATTGATATTTTGTATTCTTTTCCCTATACTTTAATATTAATTTATTTATTTTATATTAATGGAAACTATTGCATTTATAATTTTAGGAGCTATTGGAGTAATAGCATTCTATGTTGTTTCTCTTAACAACTCCTTAGTTAAGTCTAAATTAACTGTAAATGAAGCTACAGCAGATATTGAAACCTTCTTAAAACAGAGGTTTGATATGATTCCTAATCTTGTAGAAACAGTAAAAGGATACGCTAAACATGAGAAAGGATTGTTTGAGAGTGTTACAGAACTAAGATCTAAGGCTATGGGAGCAGGATCAATTGATGAAAAGATCAAATTAGATGGAGAGTTACAAAAAGGTATATCTAAAATCTTTGCTATAGCAGAGGCATATCCGGAGTTAAAAGCAAACGAGAACTTCTTAAATCTACAAGCTAATCTTAAGGATATGGAGGAAGAGATTCAGAAATCTAGAAGATTTTATAATGGAACTGTTAGAGACTTTAATACTAAGATTTCTGTATTTCCAAATTCATTGATTGTAAAATTTTTAGGTTTTAAGGAATTTCCTTTCTTTGAAGCAACTGAAGAAGAGAAAAAGAATGTCGAGGTTAAATTCTAAGAACTCTTAGATGAATAGATTAAAGATTCTTGGTTTTTTAATACTCTTTATCTCTATCTCAACTCCTTTATATGCACAGGGAGATGCTATAATAGACTATGTTAGTGATATCCGAGTAAATATTGATACAACTACTGAAATATCCGAAAAAATTACATTTCAACCTTCTACTGAGGTGGAGAGGCATGGCTTAGAATGGACCTATCCATATATTTATTCTGTTAATCTATTTAGAAAACCTACTGAGCTTTTTATTAACAATGTTAGATATTATCCAGTTGAAAACCCTAAAGCAGTTACTACAAATAACTATAGTAGAACTGATTCTAATGGGTGGGCAACTTTAAGGATAGGGAGCGCACATATTCTTATAAGTACGCCTCATGTTTATGAAATTGACTATACATTAAAATATACAGGAATATCTTATTTTGATACCCATGATGAGTTCTATCTCAATATTATTGGTCCTGGCTGGAATTCCCCAATATACAAAGCTTCTGCAACTATTACGATGCCAAAAGATATTGCTGAAGTTATCTGTTATACAGGTATTGAAGGCTCAAAAGAGCAGTACTGTGAATATGAAATAACAGGTAATGTTCTATCAGTTAAAACAACCTCTATGTTAGACCCCTATGAAGGATATACTATAGCAATTAAGCAACCTAAAGGGACTTTTGAGGATACTAGAAAGGAGCAGAGAAAAGAATTCTTAATCTCAAATATTGGGATTCTAACACCAATACCTGTAGGAATA
>JAAZAL010000088.1 GCA_012514355.1 Candidatus Dojkabacteria bacterium | reverse complement strand
TGTATTGTATGCTTCAAGAGTAATGAGTATATATCCTCAGATATCATTAATAGGAAACTTTAAGGATAATGAATGGAGTGATTTAATATCTAAATCAGAAACAGCTCCATTTTCTGGTCAAGATTTCTATTTTGAACACTCTAAAGGTTATCTATTTATCTTAGATGAAGACCTTACTATTAATATCTCAGGTTGGAATAATAGTGAGGTAATAAAACCTTCTTTAGAGAAGGGTTGGAATTTTGTACTTAGTAGTAATGTTATGGAAGATGCTAACAGCATTAAAATTAATGATGTTTTAGGTGTTAACAACCAGGAGAGTAGATATAACGCAGTATTTGTACTAAAGAAATAAGAAAATGGTCGGGGAAACAGGACTTGAACCTGCGACCTCTGCGTCCCAAACGCAGCGTTCTAGCCATCTGAACTATTCCCCGATAGATGAAATTCTATCATATCAAATAGTAAAATACCATTAATTCAGAGTAATACCATTTAGTTTAAGACCGTTTAAATATAGATGCATTAAAGAGTCTCTAAATGTATTTGTTGCAGACCAACTACTTACGTTATCATCAATATCCCAAAATCTCATTCTCCAGTAGTACGTAATATTTGAAGCTCCTGTAAGAGCAGTTCCAGCATATGTAAAATCAGAAGATCTATTTCCAGAAGAGATGGTTGTTGATAGTTTGCCAGTGTCCCACATAACTGTACCTGAAAATAAATTGTTTGTGTTTACTTCAATTTCGTAAGCAGAGGAGTTATCATTATTTATATCTGAGTAAATCGCCGAAAAGGTTGGGGTTACACTATTTAAATACAATGGATTTGTCTGTCCATCTGTTAGAAGTGCTGTCGGAGTATCTGGGGGACCACTCATTCTGAAGTTAGCAGTAGATGACCATGGACTCTCAATATTATTTTCATCCCACAATTTAATTCTCCAGAAGTATTGAGCTCCATTTAGAGTTAAAGCTGTTCCAGCATATGACTTGTCAGTTATTAAACTCCCTGAAGGAACTGCAGTCATACTCAATTTGGTACTATCCCACATAGAAGTGCCATTAAAGGCTGAAGATGTATTAACATTAATTTGATAATATATTCCTGTTGAACCAGCATCGGCGTCATTAAATCTAGCACTAAACTCTGGGGTAGTATCATATATCTTAATAGGATTACTGTATGTCTCTGTTGTTAAATCAGTAACATATGGAGAATTGTTCATGGTAAATTGAGCAGTAGCAGAAACAGTTCCTGTGGTTCCTACATTATCTGCAAATCTAATTCTCCAATAGTAGGTAGTTCCATTAAACGATAAAGTTGTTCCGTTGTACGAAATGTCTGGAGATCTAGCTCCAATAGCTGTTGCAGTCATTGCAACAAGACCAGAATCCCACATAACAGTACCAGAAAATGAGGAGTTGGTATTAACTTCTACTCTATACCAATTTCCTGTTTGACCTGTATTGGGATCGTTAAAGATTGCACTAAACTCTGGTGTTAAATCACTTACTTCAGTCGGGTTTGTTGCTCCCTCTGTTAGTAATGAGGTAGGAGCTGTGGGAGCAGTATTCATAGTAAAGGTTGCATAACTAGAGACAGTACCAGTTGTACCGTTTAGTGAGAGCGCAGTTCCGGCATATGATTTGTCTGGGACTCTATTTTCCGCTGTCAAATTTGCCATAGAGGTTTTACCTGTATCCCACATAACAGTACCAGAAAAAGTAGAGTTCGTGTTAACTTCTATTTCGAAGTAGTTCGCAATATCACCACTATCTGGATCATTGTAAATAGCACTAAATTCAGGGGTAGTATCTGTTACACCCGTTGGATTTGTAGCTCCTTCTGCAAGAAGAGAAGTAGGAGCAGTTGGTGCACTATTAGCTAATAACCATTGTGCATAGACAGTATAATCGTCTTGAATGCTGCTACAGGCACCTGTAGATGTATTAAAACTAGTACAAGCCCCAGAAGAAGGACTAATAGTATAACCATTTAAATTATATCCTGACCTTGTGCAACTAGTTGGTCCAGCTACAGGGTCTCCCTCATCAACTGGACCTATTGATGTCGGTGTACATGTACCACCATTACCATTAAAGGAAGCAGTCCATTCACAAGAAGAAGCTATTAAACAGCAGCCCTGCCAACCACCACCATCACAACCCATATATGATTCGTCTACACACTGGTTGGGCCACTGGAAGGGCCAGTTTTGTGAACATGAAGTACCACAATAATATGTACAGCCAGCATAAATCTTATTATCCGCTGGGGACATTATTAATATTGAAAATATTAATGAAATTAGGAAGAATAATATCTTTATTTTATTTTCTCTTTTTACTTTTCTCAACTTTTGATTTTAGAATTAGGTAATTTAGTAAAGTATAAATAAAAGAAATTGATAAGATAATAATAAGGATATCCTTAAAACCAAAATTAGATATACTATTTTCTTCATCTGAAATATTGATATCTTCATTACTCTTAGGTTTCTCACTTAATAGTAATGTTGTTAATAATACTTTATCGCTCAAATTATTATTTTCTACTACCTGTGCTTGAATTGCATACTCCTCTTCTATAAAGCCAGTAATACTAAATAGAACAAGCCAGTTCATATTCTCGTCTATAGTA
>JAAZAL010000087.1 GCA_012514355.1 Candidatus Dojkabacteria bacterium | reverse complement strand
TGAGAAGTCTGATCTATTAATTCTAGACGAGCCAACTAACTTTTTGGATATTCCTTCAGCAGAGTGGTTAATGGGATACTTAATTCACTACCCTAAGGCAGTATTAGTTGTCTCCCATGATTTAAGATTAATGAATAAGGGGATAAACAAGATATGGTATTTAAGTGATATTAAACATCAGATAGAGGTATATAGGGGTAATTATGAAAACTTCTTAAAACAGATCTCTCTTAAAGATCAATTACTTCATAAACAGTTAAAAGCACAAGAGAGAAGGGTTAAAAAAGTATTTGAAAATGCTAAAACTCTCTCCTCAAGGGGAAGTACTAAAGAAAAAATGAAAGCTGCTAAAAAATATGAACAGTTAGAAGTAGAAAAAGAGAGAGTTAGAAAGATTAAAAGTGAATTAATAAAAAGCAAGAAATTAAATATTAAAATACCTACTCCTATTCCAAGCTCTAGAAATGTTTTATTTGTAAACAACATTTCAAAAGAGTATCAAAGAGGTCTCCCTGTATTAAAGAGTGTATCCTTTGATGTAGAGAAAGGTGAAAAGATTGCCATTATCGGTAAGAACGGTGTTGGTAAAACAACATTGCTTAAGATATTAGTAGGGAAATTAAAACAGAGTAAAGGAAAATTTCTTTGGGGAAAGGGTGTAGATATAGGGTATTACTCTCAAGAGTATGAGGGTTTAGATTATGAGCAAACTGTTTTAGAAAATGTTTACGGATTAAATTGGGGAGATATTGATAGAAGATCTTTTCTAGGGAGATTTTTAATTACTGGAGAAATGGTTAATCAGAAAATTAAAACAATCTCTGGAGGAGAAAAGACTAGATTAGCTTTAGCTAAACTTTTTGCTAATAGACATAATGTATTAGTATTAGACGAACCTACTACATATCTAGATGTAGATTCTCAAAGTATATTACTTTTAGCTCTAAAAGAATACAAGGGTACCATCATACTTGTTAGCCATCAACCTGAATTTGTCAAAAGATTAGGGATTGATAAGGTACTACTAATGCCAGAAGAGAAATATGGATATTTCAAAGAAGAGTATCTTAAAAAAGTTGGGATTATTTAATTTCATAGTTGAATCATCTATGGAATTTGTATATAGTAATATGTAATCCAATACTAAAAACAAAATGAAAAAATATGATTATCTTATTGTTGGTGCTGGACCTGCTGGACTATTTGCGTGTTACGAAATTCTTAAAAAGAGAAAAAACATTTCCATATGTATTGTAGATTTAGGTAAAAGGATTGAAAAGCGAAAACCCTCTGATGTTATGGTAGGCGTTGGAGGTGCTGGTACATATTCAGATGGTAAGCTAACCTTAACAGCAAATCTCTCACACGAGAAAGCGTTTCATTTAATATCAAGATTTAAATATCAAAAAATATTAGATTATGTAGATAAGATATTTACACAGTTCGGGGTTAATTCGGAGTATTACCCTAAACAGAATGAGGAGTTAGATAGATTAATTCAGGGAGCAGAAACTAATGACGTTGAACTAGTAATTAGAAAAGCAAGACATGTTGGAACAGACCACTTAAAGCAGTTTGTAAAAAATTTCCAGGAGTATATTCTGTCAAATGGTGTTGATTTAATGGATAGTACTACTGTAAAGGATATTTTAGTAAAGAACGGTCGAGCATACGGTGTAATTACTGATAAGGGTAAAAAGATATATGCAAACAAAGTACTTCTTGCTCCGGGGAGAGTTAATGCCCGGTGGCTTCAAAAATTAGCAGATGATTACAATATTAAATATATATATGACAAGGTTGAAGTGGGTGTTAGAGTAGAATTTCCCTCATCAATAATGAGAAGGCAAGCACAGACTCTGTATGAAACCGTTTACAGAGTTAGAACTAAAACATACCAAGATATTGTTAGAACTTTCTGTAGCTGTCCTAACGGTATGGTTTCAATTGAGAAGTATGATAGCTATGTGTGTGTTAATGGTCATTCTAACTCAGATCATGATAGTAAGAATTCTAATTTTGCATTTCTTTGTGAGGTAAATCTAAAAGAGCCTTTAGAAAATTCTATAGCCTATGCTAAATCAGTAGCTGAGTTAACCTCCCTTTTAGGAGGAGGGAAACCTTTACTTCAAACATTGTATGATTTGAAAGATGGAAGAAGGAGTACATGGTCAAGACTTGAAAAATCCTTTGTTGAACCTTCACTACAAGATGTTGTACCTGGAGATATCTCAATGGGCTTGCCTCATAGGATTGTATTAAACATTATTGAAGGCTTGGAGATATTAGATAATGTAATGCCAGGTATTAATTCTGGTTCTACACTACTTTACGCTCCTGAGGTTAAATTTAGATCTTCTAAAATAGAGACTAACAAGAAATTAGAGAGTAGTATTAAAGGTTTGTTTGTAGCAGGGGACGCTGCTGGTCTTTCTGGTTCGATTACTGGTGCTGCTGTAACAGGAGTAATGGCTGCAAGGGGAATGGTAATAAATTAGGAGAATATACTTCCTAAATCCTTTGTTTGATATACTTTGATTGATTTATTAGCTGTAATACTTTCTTTTTTGTTATTGTGTCTTAAATATATTACATACCCATACCCTGCTTGTATTGCTGGATATATATCTGAGGTTAAACTGTCACCAATTACTAAGGTGTTTTTAAAATCAAGTTTGAAATGTTTACCTGCATTAACCCAGCCTAGTTTGTCTTTTGAGTCAGTTATTTTTGTAGTAAAGAAGGGTAATTTAAAATTTTTATGATATCTTTCTGTGTACTCTCTCTTGATCGTTCCTACCTTAATTTTTGTCCACCCTTTCTGTGCATGAGAATATACTCCCATCTTTATTCCTAACCTATTAATTTTATGAAGAGTATTAACAGTGTATGGAAAGGTTAAAGGAGATGTTATGTAAAACTCTTTGTAAAGAGATTTAAGAGATTTGGATATATCTGAGTTATTAATTTTAACTTTCTTTTTCTTAAAATATTGCTCTATTGCTTCTAAGCTTAATGTATCAACCAGAGTGGGCAATTTATCTCTACGGTATATTTCATTAGCTAATTTTAATATCTCTCCAGTTATTTTTATCTGTTTTTTAAGTGGGAAATCGGGATGAATTTTAGCAACAATATTTAAAATTGCATTTGTCATCTCTTCGTCAAAATAGGTAGCTGTATCTACCAATGTTCTATCCATATCAAAGAGGATAAACTTTACTGTTTTGTTGTTAAAGATTTTTTCAATATTTTTCATTGTTTCTGGTTTAAAAGAAGATACTAATCTATTACTTCTAATTTTACTACTGCCTGTTCACTTGCAGTAAAGCTGTCTTCATGTTCATATTCACTTATTACTTGTGCACATACCATTTCCTCGGAGGGTTTTGATACTGTAATGACAATGGTGACCTGCTCTGGAAAACTTTCTCTGACAATCTCCTCTACTGAAGCAGTGTAGCAAGGGTTTGGAAATTGACCAGAAACTTTATACTCCCATAGGTTATCAGCTTTATACTGTTTTTCTAAAATCATATCGTATTTGTAAGTAGGAGTATTATTAATATCTTCAACAATTTCTTCCTCTCCTCTATTTCTTACCAAAAAGAACGTTACTACGCCAAGTGCTATTAATCCAAGGATTAATCCGATAAAGAGATATTTCTTTTTCATAAATAGAGATAAATAAAGTTAACTACTTTTTCTCTCCTCAAGAAGGTAGATGAGAAGAATCCAAAAGCTGGCTAATATGATAAAGAGACCAGCAGATGATATTACCAAGTCAAAGTACTTGTCTCCCATGTTTGCTATTACTCCTCCTCCTACACTTAATACTCCTGTACATAAACTCATAATGGTCTCATAAGTTGCATACTGTCTTCCCTCTCTTCCCCCATCAATATTTAAGGCAAAAAGTTTTCTCCAATTTGTTACATTGAGAGCGGCACCTAATCCAAAGATAGCCTGAAGTAAAAAGTAATGATAGAACACAGTTATTTTTTGGTAAAAAAGAAAGGGTGTCCCCATTAATACTATTCCTAAAGCTAGTAGAAATATTTCATCTTTATCCTTTTTAAATTTGTCAGTAAGATGTCCTATTGGCATTTGTGCTAAACCTCGTACAAAGAAATATATTGCAGTTCCAATTCCTACATACTCTACTGTATTTTGACCTAACTTAGTGGCTAGGTATAGTCCTGTTAATGCAGAGATTACTGTGAATGAACCCCAAGAAAACACATCAGAAAATGTTAAAAATATTAACACCTTATTTATCTTTTTAAATCTTTTTAATATTGAATTCATTATTTAACCTTTTCTTTCGGATATCCACCAATCTTTTATGATTTGATTATTACCCTCTACTCTGTCAATTTGAAGATGTAAATCTCCAAAATGTAAGTACTCACCTTTCGGTTCTATTTCATCTTCTCTAACCTGATCAAAGTATATTAGGGTGTCTAAATGTTCTGTCCTAAGTGACTGTACTCCTTCTTGGCTTGTTGCTCCAAATATTCTTACCATATTAGGTATGAGTACTCCCTCCCGTTCAATATATTCAACCTTTCCACCAGGATAGAGAACAAGAAGAGCAAATTCCTCCTCAGTAATTTTAATTGGGTACTCTCCTAAATTGTTTAATATGTCTAGGGGATACGGGTTATTTTGGGGAGATAGGTAGAAAGGCATCTGTTTAAGTTCCCCATTAAATTCTATAAAGGGTTGCTCTGTTTCCAAACTTTTTTGATACTCTTGTAAATTCATATTATTGATTAATTAAATTAGGTGTTTGGGACAGTTGTTTTTTCTTTTGAGAAATCTTTTTGATGTTTAACATCAAAAAGACTACAGAGATAACTAGAAGGAGTAGTAAAATTACTAGTATTACTATCATTAGTATTCTATTGTTTATATCCAGTAGTGGTGTCTTATCCTCTCCTGCCTCTATTCTCTCTTTGCATAAATCAAGTACGGGTTGTAGCGTTACTGTAAGGTTTGGTTGTTTAAGTAAAATATCCTCAAGAGATTTTTGGGCCCTCTTGTAGTATGACAAAGACACATCTGAAAGAGATTTCTCTAATTCAATTCTCATAGGATTTATCTGAGGTTGTATGGAAGAATTACTTAAAAAGGTTTGTAACTCTTTAGAAGAAACTCCATAGTTGTAATTTCCGCTATCTGAGCTAATACTATATGTTGCTACTGCAACTACATTTCCATCTTCATCGATAATTGGACCGCCACTATTTCCCCCTTGTATTGCAGCATCTATTTGTACTAAATCAAAAGTGTTATTTGTATTTGGTTTTATTGAACTAATACTGCCCTTTGTAACACTAGAACTTAATACCTGTGTACTACTAATCAATTCAGAATCATCAGCTATTACTGGATATCCAACAACATATATTGTTTGTCCTATTGAAAACCCTGCAGTATTAATTGGTATTGAGGGGAGATTGAAATCCCCTTCTACTTGTATTACTGCTAAATCTGCTATTTCAGTTATTGAAGTCTCATCTAACAGAAGAGATTCATAGTATGATGTAAGTGGTGTACTCTGAATTAAATTAGCTTTAAAGTATTTATCCTTTTCTAATAGTTCTCCACTCTCTGGATTGTTTTTAAATATATTTTCTCCTTGAATATATATTTCTCTATTTTTATCTGTAATGGTTATATATCCTTCTTTGTTTAAATCAGTTATTAAAGCAGTAATAAAATAGATCATCTGTTCCTCCGTGGCTTGAGAGAGAGTTGTGGTATCAAATTCGGAAACAAGATAATCAACTACATCAGCTAAAAAATCTTCTTCAAATGTCCCTTCAGTAGAAGTACCTTCGACAAGGGCGTCGAGGTTATCTATATTTACAACATGAGCATTCGTAACTACATGTCCACTATCATTTATAACAAATCCGCTTCCAAATCCTGCTGAACATATTTCATAGCTTTTTCCTTGAACTCTTAATCCGTACATTTCATTGGAGAATTTAACAGTATTA
>JAAZAL010000086.1 GCA_012514355.1 Candidatus Dojkabacteria bacterium | reverse complement strand
GTGCTACTGTATTCAAAACAGAATTTCTCTACAATTAATTCTAATGCAGAGCTATATACAAAACCACTAAGTTCTAAATTTGATGAAGAGATTCTAAATGACGTTTCAGAAAGGATTAAAAGTGGCTACGCTATACAACCTGAATCGTTTTTTGAGATGACTATTAAAGAAGAGTAAGTATTAGTTTGCTATATAGTCGTCTAACTTTTTCTCTGATGATTTCTCCTTTAGTTTCTTTAGAGCCTTAGCTTCAATCTGTCTAATTCTTTCTCTTGTTACACCAAACTCTCTACCAACTTCTTCTAAGGTTCTTGTGACACCATCTGTAAGTCCAAATCTTAAAGCAAGTACTCTTCTTTCTCTATCTTGTAATGAATCTAGGATATCCTTTAATTGATTCTTTAAATATTCAGAGGTAGCAAAGTCTTCAGGACTTTGAGACCATTCATCAGGCAATATATCTTGTAATTTACTATCTTTTTCATCTCCAATAGGGGTGGCTAATGAAGAAGGATTCTGTTTAATTTTTCTTATCTCCGCAATCTTTTCTATTTCAATATCCATCTCTTTAGCAATCTCTTCATCGGTGGGTTGTCTTCCTAATCTTGTAGAAAGAGAACCGTTTACTTTGTTAAATTTATTAATTGTTTCAATCATATGTACAGGTACCCTTATTGTTCTAGCTTGATCAGCAATAGCACGAGTAATAGCTTGCCTAATCCACCATGTTGCATAGGTAGAGAATTTAAAGCCTTTGTGGTAATCAAATTTCTCTACAGCCCTCATTAGTCCAATATTTCCCTCCTGTATTAAATCAAGGAGCTCTAGGCCGCTCTTGCTGTATTTTTTAGCTATACTTACTACCAATCTTAGGTTTGCTGTAATTAGTAACTGACCAGCCTCTTTGTTTCCTTGCTCAATTCTTTTTGCTAAGATTACCTCCTCTTCTCCTGTTAATAGGGGGATTTTACCTATTTCAAATAGGTAAGACCTAATTGCATCAGTGGATAGACTAGATTGAATAGTTTTTAATATTCTAATCTTTTTCTCTAGTGTTAAATTCTCTGCTTCTTCGGCTCTATCCTCTTCTGGTTCTAATACCTCAACCTCATTTTCTTGTAACTCCCTAAATATATCATCTAGTAATACAATATCCTCTTCTATTGTAGGAAAAACTTCTAAGATATCATCTTGAGAAAGAAAACCCTGTTCCTTTCCCTTCTTAACTAGAAGCAAGATATTCTTTGATTTTACGGAACTACTCATATATTTTATTATGGTATAATTTATTATATGGTAAAGTCTTTAAACAAAAACAACCTGAATGAAAAGAAACTGTTCTTTATTGATACTATTGCAAAATTTTGTGATAAATGTGGAAATCCTTATAGCGAAAATGATTTAGAAATAATCCAAGATAATAGCATATCGAGTATTATACACTTTCATTGTGCAAAATGTAAATCTAATCACATTGCAACCTTCTTTAAACCGATAGGAATTAGTAATAGAATGCCTATTAATACAGATTTAGATGTTGAAGAGATAGGGAAATTTGCTGCTATGAGAGAGACTTCTGCAGAGGAAATACTACAGATATATCTCTATTTAAAAGAAAGGGAGAGGGTTTTAGTATAGTTATCTTACCCAAGATATTGAGAAGTGTTGATCAGAGGATAGTTCAAATCTTCTATTTGCTGTATTTTCTATTCTTGTTAATCCTCTACTATTTTCTAATGTCCATTCTTGTGGATATGTAATTGAGAGGCTGTAACTTTCCATTCTACTGCCTGGTTGTTTATAAATATCTAATATCATATTGTAATGAGTATCTGTTTTTTCAATAGGGAAAAATGAGGAATCTTCCTGTTTTAATCTATATCGTATATCTACAGTAGCAGAATCTTGTATAGGGGTATTAAACCAACCTGCTACAACTTGGTATCCATTTTCATTGTAAATATCATATTTATTATCCACTATACCTCGTATATATGTTAATTGCGCATTAAGAGGTATGTATACTCTTAAATAGTTAATATATGCTCCCTCAAGTTTATCCTCCTCTTTTGAGTCGTTTTGAATAGCTATTTGATATGAATAGTCAATGGTATTTTCATCTTTAATATTGATTGAGAGGATATGATTTTTCTTAATAAATAGATTTGCTTTGTTATTCCCCCAATTCCAATCGATATTAATAGGGGTACTTTGGTATTTACTTTCTAAATTACTTGTCCACCCATTACTTGATAAATATGTATTAGCAGAGGAGTTTTTAAAGGCAAATATTATATTCTTTTCATCTATACTCTTTGAGATTACCTCATATACCTTACTATTTTCAGTAAACTTTGTTGAAAATATCTTAGTAAGCACAGAATTGAATAGATCTGTTAAGAAAGTAGATCTTCTAATTTCAGTTGGAGATTGAGAAGTAGAATCCTCTAGGATGTTAGAATACAGATTTTCGGAAGTAATTAAATCACTTTCAGCAGCGACCTCCACTCCCCCCCAGGCATCTAATACTCTTTGAAGAAATACAGCGTCTAATGCTATTATTCCATCTAACTGTTCCCCTTTTCCTAAATCATAAATAAACTGCTCACTTGAGAGTAAGATATTCTCTAAATTAGGGTCCCAATTTACTAAAGGGAAAGAGTAAGTAACATCTTGTAGTGCTCTTGTCATTGAGTTTGGAGTTCGATATTTAAATCCCTTAAGAGCAAGAAGTGCTTGAGCATTGTAAATATCATCAATAAAGATTTCATGGATTTGGCCATTTTCTATTGCTATTACTGCGTAATTAGAGATCCAACCTCCGCTTCCTCTTATCTCTCCATTATCCTGAAGTAATATTAAATATCTCTTCCTCTGATCAACTCCAAGTAAGTCAGGTAAGAACTCGGAGACTTTTTCAAGCGGTTTTACGGTACTGTCTATTTGGTTAACTAACTCTTTATATTGATATACAAAATCTTTAATAAAATTGGGATATTTTCTTGTATCTACCTTAGTAATTAAATTTTGTGCTAAAGACATTTTATACACACCCTCTTGTAATAGATAGCGGTTATCCTTTATTGCGCTAAGATACTCTTTATACTCCTCTATAGACTCTTTTTCTGCACCATCTTCATTAATGGAGGGTTCATAATCTCTAATGTATTCACCAAATGGTCTTAATCCTACTACTAAGTCCTCTCCACTTTCGGAGATTAATTTTGTACCTTGAACTATTTGGTAAAGGTTACTAAATTCATCTTGAGAATTTGTAATCTTAAATAGCCAAAATATCTTATTAAAGTTGTTTTCAACACGTATAGAATTCTTTGAGAGTGATTCTGTTTCTTTCTGTATCTTATCGAAATCTAACTCTGATATTGAATTAGAAAGCTGTTTTCCTTGACTGTATATTAAGTATGAACCCAAAGAGATTCCAATAAAGGGGGATATTAGATAGTAGGTTATTAACAGAAGAAGGATAAATAGTATTGAAGTGATAAATATTCTTGTATAATTGATTTTCTCAAACAACTTTTTAGGAGTAGAAATCTTTTTAAAAGGGGATGCAAGTAAGGAAAGAAATTCTCCCAATTTGGTTTTGGATACTGTAGTTTCAACAACTTTCTCTTTAGTTCTATCTGTTTTATCAATCTCCCATTTTTTATCAGATTTTTCATAATATGAATCTATCTGTTCTATTGTTGCTTGTTCCAAAGTTACATTTTGTTTCCAATCATAGACAGTTGCATTTGGTGCAGGGACATAAAGATCTTGCAGTATTGTATTGGCATCTTCTCTTTCAATGAACTTGATTGCTTTTGCCTCTACGTCGAGCTCTAAGAGCTTATATGCGATAGAAAGAGTAGAATAGTCATTCTTGTTGCACAGAGATATTACCTCTCCTTTAGTATCATCAGAGAAGGTCAGTTTCAATATTCCATAAATAGCATCACTTTCGTGTATTAAATTATGGATTTCTAACCCCTCTCCAGTAATTTCAATTTGATGTTTTTGTGTAGCATCAAAGAACAATTTATCTAAAGTGATGTCACTAATTTGACTTACTCCTCTTCCAACTAGGGTCCCCAGTCTAATTATTCTTAAATTAGCCTTCGTTTTATCTACATACTCAGCACAGTAATTCTCTCCATATCTTTGTAATTCTAAAGGAGAGTAAGCTTTGGTTTTAGTTGAAGCATCATTATTAATTATATTAGAGAGCTCTCTATTTAGTCTTAAAGAAGTTATTAGGGAAATTTTTGCTTTATATTTATTAGCACAACTTAAACTCTGATTTAAATAGTCTGTTTCGGAAAGGAAATCTTTACTATCAATAGTTGGACTTTCTTCTATTCTTTCTCCTAACATATAGTAGAGATAGTCTACTCTAGCTATTTTTTCATAAAAACCTTTAATACCTTTAAAATCAATAAAACTTACCTTTCCAGACTTCTTTAATTGAGAAAAATACTGTTTAGAATTATTACTATACTTATCAATTATAACTACATAACTTCCCTGTTCTAACAAGGTTTTAGCTAAAAGGTATGAGATATAGTTTCCACCGTGTACTATTACAGATACTGGAACTTGACCTTTAATTCTACTTAAATCTTCTTTCCCCATGACTTTTAGTTAATATCAAAACTTACTGGAATAGGGAATTGATGTCCCTTAATATGTAAGATGTGTCCTTCGCTTACTACAACAGGAAATTCTAAATCCTCATACCCTTCTGATTCCATTTTAATAGTATACTCCCCTTTGTTAAGGATATGGTTAGTTATTGGTGTTTTATTAATATATTCATTGTCTATATATGCTTTTGTATCCGAAGCGTTTGAAGTAAGTGTTAATTTCCCCATGTTTATATCTCCAGTATTATCTTCTGTGTAATAAAGTTCGAATCCATGTAAATTATCATCAGGTCCTATTTCCATATTAATTCTTGAGGTAGAGTTTTTAGTTAACCAAATATTAAAGATATGTGGTTTGTAAAAACCCTCAGACGAAGATTCTTTAATCATTTCTATTTGATACTCTCCAGCTACAAGATTTGTAATATTTACAGGTGTACTTCCATACTCTTTCCCATCAATTTTTACTAAGGCTTTACTGTTAGGAGATGTTACTTCTAATACGGTATTGCGATAGAAAACTTTTACGATGGGAAGGTTTTTTGCAACTTCGTTTAGAGGAAAAAAGAAAAAGAAGATAGAAAAAAATAGTATTAGGAGAACAATTATTATGGCAGTTTTAGACTTTTTCATGCTTCTTAATTATATTGAAGCTATTGCGATTTGTCTATTATTTAATATGAGTACTTTGATTCTGGAGAATCTTCGCTCTTATCACTCTTTGTTTTAGCTCTGTAGTTGATATATACAACAAAGATTATTATTGAAGCTAAGCCAAATATTAATGCAAAATATCTAAGTGCCCCTGTAGAGAGTATTGCAAAAGATCCTAAAAGTAAGGATATAGATGCTTCTATAAGGAGTACTGAGACATTGTTAAATCCTAGTTTAAATAGTTGATGATGGAGGTGAGAGGTATCATTAATCTTCATTAGTTCAATTGGGTTTTTTGGTTTATACGTAATATATCTATATATAATTACATAGATAGCATCTACTATTGGAAGTGCAAGCAACATTATTGTTGTTGAGAATTTAGCCCCACTAATTATTGCTAAGATACTAATTAAAAATCCGTAAATGGATTTCCCACTTGAACCAGACATTATTTTAGGTGGAGGGAAAGCATAGAAAATTAGAGATATCAAAGAGCCTGCAATTAATATAGATATAGTACTAGAAAACAGAGAAAAGGTTCTAACACCGATAACAAAGATTAAAAGTATTATTACTAATGTATATGACTCTACTAGCCCTGGAAGACCACCTACCCATTTAACAGAATTAATACAAAGTAGAATCCATATAATTAATAGTAAATCCCCTGGGAAAACAAAAGATATAGGCAATGAAAAGATAGTTGTATTCCATGAGGAGCTTTGCAAATCTATTAAATCAGTAGAAAATATACTAATGCTTGATAAGTCAAATACAGAAAACGCTATTATTGCAGCTGCTGCTACTTGGTAGAGTAGTTGAACTGTTGAAGAAAGATTGAAAATATCATCAAGTACTGAACCAATTACTAATACAAGTAATCCTATTAATATTGGTAATATGAATGAATCCAATCTAAAGAGTATTATTAAACCTAACAGAAGTGGTATTGTAATAGCTAAACCACCTAAAGCGGGTGTCTCTTGCAGATGGATTGCTTTTTGTGGATTATCAAACTCTTTATTTTTCCTTCTGCTTTTTGGCTTGTATGTAGCACCAACTTTAACAGCGAATTTCCCAATAAGTGGGGTTAATAGAAAGGAAATAATAAACCCAAAGAGTAGTAATGGCCAATAGTTTAGATACTTATCATAACTAGAGAATAAATCTATATTACCAATTCTTAATATCTTTTCTAAAACAGTATTCGCTATTGAAAAATCCATAGGTTAGAAAATTAAAAATAATTTTATAAATAGTAAACAAATTGAGATATTTGCTAGTAATGTCACTATAGAAAGTGCTCTAGATAACTCTCTTTCTCTATGGTAATACCTGTTTGTTAATATAATAGTAACTATTAGTAAAATAGAACAAGAAAGAGGTAATAGATATATATAATCATTAGGTATTAATCTTTTGCTAGGATTAAGAAAGTAATTAAATATTGGAATTTTTGAAGGAAGTTTTCCCTCTTTCTCTATTAAATATATCTGTGTTCCAATAAAGGTAGATGAAAGTATTATTGTAAACCATGTTAGAGGATCTTTAATATATTTTTTCGTTTCAAGTCCAGCCAACCAAATATCGTAAGCTTCTTTGTATTTGTAATATACATTTTTGGGTGTGTTCTTAAGACCGAAGTCTAACTGTTTCTCTTTCTGTTTCTTTTCCATCTCACAATTATACCAAAAGACTAATGAGAATATTCATAGATGTTAATATACTCATCTAAAGAAAGCTGTGCTGGTCTTAATAGTTCATATTTACTACTACCTTTGAGAAATCTTGTATTTTTAAGATTGTTTTTAATATTCTTTCTTGGTTGTCTAAAAGAGAGTGTAATTAACTCTTCAATACCTTTTACATCTTTAATTTTAATATCTCTTGGTGTAAATGATATTAAAGAGCTAGTTACATTAGGCTTAGGTCTAAAAGAATCTCTAGAGATATCTAATATGTGTTTTGTATTTGCATAAAGTGCAGTAGTTAAGGATAAAGAGGAGTAAGGAGCTCTATAGATATACTTTTGAGCAACTTCTTTTTGAACAATGAAAAAAGAGGGGTATTTAAATAAATTACTTTCTATAATCTTTCTAATAATAGGTTTAGATACATTAAAAGGTAGTGACCCAAAAAACATACTGTCTTCTTTAATTATTTCTTCTAATGAGATATCTAAGAAATCATCATTAACAATATTTGCTTTTGGAAATTGTATTTTTAGATTTTGAACTAGTGAAGTGTCTTTTTCAACTAAAATAGTATTTTCAAATCTTTCTATCAGATATTTAGTAAAAAAGCCCATTCCAGGGCCAATTTCAACAATATTTTTACATTTGTTTTCTGAAACAATATTAATAATATGTTCTCCAAGATTTTTGTTAATGAAGAAGTTTTGTCCTAATGATCTTTTTGCTTTCATTTATACTCTAAAATCCCAAATATCTTCTTTCTTGTAATACTGTGTTTTACACTTATCACACTTTGCACTATTCCCCTCGAATGATAGCCTTTCTTTACATACAGGGCATACGCAAATATCTAATATATTTTTAGCACTTTTAATCTCCTGTTCTTCTTTAATCGCTGTTGCCCTAAGAAATATACTAGGAGAGATATTGCTCCAAGAAAGGGTTTTTTGTAAGAGTTTTTCTATTGAAAGTAGGGCTTCTGTCTTAAATGTCTGTTTAAGAAAAGCACTTCTTAGAAAAGAGCACCCATACTTTTTATCTATTCTTAACCCAATTTTATTAAACATATCTGAGATATATTTTGGATGGTAGTTAAGAAAAAGGACCTTAGAACCCTCCTTTGTACCTTCGTAGTGGTGTTTATCAGGTTGTTGATATGGAGTTGTATTAAATATACTTAAATCAAAATGTATTAAGGCCCTTATTACTGCTTTAATATGTACTTTATTTGCATATTCTTGTATATACTTTCCATTAGGGGTTAATATCCGGTAAATCTGTGTTAAACAATCCTTTGGCCTATCTATGTGATGTAGCACTCTAACCATTAACGCCCCATCAAATGTCCTCTCCTTAAAAGGTAGATTGTAAGCATTAGCAGCTATTAATTCAATTCTGGGAAATCTCTTCTTAAGATCTTTACTATTTTTCTGTAGAGTTTTAAGAGAGTAATCTACTATTACTGGATTAGAGTAGTTATTATAGTAGGAATCTGTTAACCTACCAAAGGAGCCTCCAATATCTAAAAACCATTGACCCTTTAATTTGGCAAAGAGATTTTTAAGTAGTATCTCCTCAGAGATATGCTCGTACTCTCTTTTCTTCCAATATGTACTGTAATCATAGTTGTAGGTATCATAATCTGCTATTTTTTTCATAATTTTGCTTTTCTTTGATTAAATCTTGAAACTCTTTAAAGAGTTTAACACTTTGCTTAATATTTCCTAACTGTTCTGCAGAGGCAATCTTTACCCTAAAATCTTCTTCTTTTCTAACAAAATACGACTTTACGATACTATCATAAATATTAGATAATTCCTCTATATCACTCTCTCCTTTAGAAAATGAAAATATGCTATCCTCAATTAGTGGTTTAATTACGGGATCTTCCTTGTATTTATCAATCAATTCCTCCCTTGTTATTTTAGGGTTCTGTGAAACAAAAGACAAAATTTCCAATATTTTTTCATTTTCGAAAAATTTCAAATCAAAATTTTTGAGAACTTTAAAATTTTGTTGGAAAAGTAGGGACTGAAGAAAAATGGCGTCTTTACTAGACCTTTTGATGCCAAATTTTTCACTTTTTGCCTCATGGTCCGAAAAGGCTTTGTTTGAGCCACTTTTGAAAGGCTCAACTTTCGTTATATTTACTGACGATTTCACATAGAATAAAAAATTTGAACGATTTTTTACATGTGAGAGAGTTGACTCCATCCATGAAACAATCCGACGATAATCTTCGAACTTGTTTAAATTCTTGTTTTTAATATACTCAGTAAGTAGATATGTATATGCATCTACTCTCTTTTTAACTAATGATTTAAATTTTTTAGGCTCTTTTTCAATCATTTCATCAATATCTTTGTATGGAGATGTATTTGTAGCATATGTATTAAGGGAAAGCTCTTGAGATAGGATAAAGGCTTTCTCTACTGCTTTTTGTCCTGCACTATCACTATCAAAAAGGAAGAGAACATTTTTAGATAGTTTTGATACTTTAGCTAACTGCTCTTTTGTTAATGCAGTCCCAAGTGGTGCTACAATATTTTCAACTCCTATTTGATGTGCTGATATTACATCAGTAGTTCCTTCGCAAAGGATTATAAAGTCTTCCTTTCTTGATTGTTGTCTAGATTCATACTGGCCATACAGGTTATCACTTTTATGATATATTGGCGTCTCTGGGGAATTCATATATTTTGGTCCATACTCGTTGCCAGGAAGTACTCTTCCAGTAAAGGCTATTACCTTTGCGGAGCTTGATCTAATTGGAAACATTATCCTTTTGAAAAATTTACCCCTTAATTTCCCCTCTTTTTCAACAAATAGGCCTGATTGAAGTAGTTCAGATTTAGAGTATTTCTCTTTACTTTGTATATATTCGAGTAAACCTATTCCTCCTGGAGCGTATCCAATACCAAACTTTTGGATACTATCATCTGTTATTCCTCTTTTATGGATATACTCTAATGCAGGGCTATTTTTTTTATCTTTAAGCTGTTTAAAAAAGTATATAGCAGCCTTTTGATTTATATCTTCAAGTCTTTGAAATTGAGTGTTACTTCTCTTTTTAACAAGGGTTACTCCTGCCTCTTTTGCCAATTTCTCTAAGGTCTCTGGAAAATCAATGTTTTCTATCTTTTGTATAAAATTGAAAATATCTCCAGACTCACCACATCCAAAGCATTTATATCTTTGAAGCTCTGGACTTACGATAAAGGAGGGGGTTTTCTCTGCATGGAAAGGACATCTGCCAGAGAAGTTTTTTCCTGCACTTTTAAGCGCAACATATTTACCAACGATATCTACAATATCTAACCTACTTTTAATCTCTTCTATTTGATCTCTTGAGGAATCCATACCTAATTATACCAATTTCTATCAAACTATTCGCATTTAAGCTCTGAATTTACGATATTGCATGTCAATTGACCTATACCACTTTGCGATGAGGAAGAAATAGGGAGTGCCTCATTATTAACTGTAAGAGAAGTGTTTTGTACCCTTCCAGTTACTAAAGTGAAATTACTTTCAACCCTGTATTCGTGCTCTGTATTAGGTTGGAGTACTTGTGATATTTTATTTTCTCCATCTATATCTAATTTAATCCACGATGGAGATTGGGATATTGAGAGTATGAGGATAAATTCTTTAACTTCCTCTTCTTCAATTTCTGCAATTTCTAATGGAGAGTATACAACCTTTAAAGTTACATTCGATTTTTGATTTGTATTTGATTCTTTCCAAGCAATTACAGAGATACTATTTACACCCTGTTTAAGAGTATATTCACTTTCAAAATCTCCAGAATCATTTACCTCAACTTTATTTCCATTTATTTCTACAATTGTCGAAGCTTGAGTATTTCCCTTTATTACAATTGTCTCTTGCTCAGAGATATATTCGTCTATTGGCTGGGATACGGTTAATATTGGAGGTTTTTGAAATTTATATATTTGATACCCAATATATCCTATTACCGAGATTAAAAATATGGATAAAGTTATAATGCCTATTAGTTTAGGAGATATCTTAACCTTATCTCTTTTTACTAAGATATTTGATTTTTTTGAAGTTGTTGGTCTTGTTTTTGTACTTCTTCTGTAAAGTGCTAGAACTTTTTGAATATCAAGATCTAAATACTGTGAATATATTTTGAGAAATCCGCAAGCGAAGATATCTGAATCGAATTTATCAAACTGGTTATTTTCAATATATTCAAGATATCTCTTTTGAATCTTTGTGTCAGAACTTACATGATTTAAATCCTTTTTAAGCTCTTCTCTCTTGTTTTTAATAATCTCTCCTGCTGTTATCATGTCAAGAGTATATCAAACCTATGATTCTTCTAACATAGCATCGTTTGAGGAATTTCCTAAAATCTCTGAAGTGGAGGATACTAGAACTTCTCTAGGCTTTACTCCGTCTGCTTTACCTATTGCTCCTGCTGCCTCAAGCTGCTCCATTAAACGAGCCGCCTTGTTGTATCCAATACTTAATCTTCTTTGTATTAAAGAAGCAGAAGCCTTGCCCTCTCCAATGACTACCTGAAGAGCTTGTGGAAATTCAGAATCTCTTTCAAGAGACATTCCGTTTGGTCCGGTTGCAACTGTTGGGGGCTGTGTAATATCAACCTCACCCTCTTCTTCAACAGTTTGAGATTTAACTTGGTCTATTATATACATTGAATCTTCAGTAGAGATGTAGCAACCCTGTATTCTGACAGATTTAGACATAGATTGATCTTTGTAAAGCATATCTCCATTTCCTAGCAAATTCTCAGCTCCCGTTTGATCAAGTATTACTCTTGAGTCCATAGCTGATGGAACAGCGTATGCAATTCTACATGAGATATTTGATTTTATTAGTCCAGTAATTACTGTTACAACGGGTTTCTGGGTAGCAAGAATTAGGTGTATTCCAACTGCTCTACCCATTTGTGCTAATCTTTGAATCTTAGGCTCAACATCTGAAGCTGCAGTAAGCATAAGGTCGGCCATTTCATCAATAACTACAATTAAATACGGCATAGCAGGATACCCCATCTTTTTATTGTATTGAACAATATTTCTTACTAATACCTGTTTAAGTAGTCTATACCTCCTCATCATTTCAGTTGTTGTCCATTGAAGTGCATTCACAACCAACTCTGTATCATTTATCACGGGGGTAAGAAGATGTGGAATTCCATTATAAAGCTCCATCTCAACCATTTTTGGATCAACAAGAATGAATCGTAGTTCATCAGGAGTTTTTGTTAAAAGAAGTCCTCCAAGGATTGAATTAACACCAATAGATTTACCTGAGCCTGTTCTTCCAGCAACTAATAGGTGAGGCATATCTACTAAATCTTTAATCTCAGGTTTCCCTGCAATATCTCTTCCAAGTATTAATGGAAGTTCATATTTATCTGCATCAGAGAGCAGTTTCTTTGCCATCTCTTTCATATATACATAGTTGGGGCTTTTATTTGGGACCTCTATACCTATATATGATGTTCCTGGTATTGGAGCTTCAATTCTCATAGTTCCTCTGTTTACTTTCAGCGCAACCTCTATATCATTACTTTGTCTTTTAATTCTGTTTACTGCAACACCAGCGGGTATAGAAAGGGCATACCTTACAACGGTAGGACCAATTGTCACACCAGCAATTGAGGCGGGTATTTTAAAGCTTTTTAATACTGAAAGAATAACTCTGGCCTCATCTTTGTAAACCTCTTTGTTCTGTTCACTTTTAATAGGTTCCTGTAAATTATCAATAATTGGATATTTCCAATCTAAATATTTAGGTTTTGATGGAGTAGTATCTTTTTCATTGTTAATTTCACCCACCACAACTGGCTGCGTTACCCTCGGATTTCCTTGCATTGAAGAGATATTTGGAGTATCCATTGTACCTTGACTCTCTTGAATATGGATATCATCAGGTTTGTTTTCTTTAAAATCTTGATCTAAATCATCATCAACACCACTAATTACTAACTTTCCCTGTTCAACAGAGGAACCAATCTTTTCGGGCAAATCCTTAAAGCTAATTTTTGAAAACATCTGACCAAAGAGATCTGCAATCTGTTTAATCTGTACTCCAGTAATTAATGAGAATGCTACAACTAAAAGAATGATTAATATTACTAGCTCTAAAATATCTCCCGTTGTATTGTTTATTCCAATATGCAGAGTCTTTCCAATTACTCCTCCAGCTTTTTGAAGTGTTAAGCTGTCCTCTAAATTCTCTGCAGGAATCCAAAATGTTAGTAATGTGTTTAGTGTTACAGAAAGTAGTAGAAAACCAACTATCTGAATTTTTTTACTAAAATGTTTTCCCTCTGTAAGTAAATTTATGGAAAGTGCAACTACTGCTAGGCCCCATACTAATGATGGCCAACCCAAAAGGTTAGCTATATATACAAAGATAGGGGCATCCTCTTTAATTATTGGTGTTAATATTAAAGCGATACCTAATACAAGAAAGATAAGGCCAAAGAATGTTTTGGTCTCAGAGCTTTTAATATTTATTTCTTTCTTTTTCTTTTTACGAGACATATGTTTATGAGTATATATATAATAGAGGAATTTATCTTTTTTGACAAAATATTTCCACTCATATATTATCCTTTATATCAAATGAATGCAAAATGCCATAAAACCCTTTGACTATATTACTAGAATGTGATAAACTCGCGAGAGTTATTTAATTTATGCTTTAATTTAAGGCGATTTTTGATGTTTTCCTAAATCATTTTTAAGAGTGATTTGGGCTGTATCGCTTTTATTGGATGTAATTTATAACCTATAAATCACCATTTTATGATTGAACCCAAGCGAAATAGAGCCTCCAGACTTAATCTGGGAAAAGGTTTCTCCTCTTCTTTTGAAATTCCTAATTTAATTGAAGCCCAAAAGTCTTCATTTAAAGATTTCTATGAAGGAGGATTCAAAAGACTTTTTGATGAGATTAGCCCTGTTAAAGATACTATGGAGAGGATGTGGACATTGGAGTTTAAATCCTTTAGATATGGAGAACCTTACGGTAGTATTCAAGAGGTACTTGCAAAAGGTCTCTCATATGAAATTCCAGTATATGCAACTGTTCAACTTCTAAACAACAAGACAGGGGAAATTAAAGAGCAAGAGATTTTTGTTGCTGATTTACCTATGATGACCGATGATGGAGCTTTTATTGTTAATGGTGTTAGAAGAGTAGTCACTCACCAGATTGTAAGAGCTGAGGGTGTACTTTTTGAAGAGGGAGATGTTTTACCGTATCGAACACTTTACAAAGTAAGATTGATGCCAGGAAGGGGTCCTTGGTATGAGATAGAGACAAACAAATACAATGTTATCTCAATGAGGATATTACCAAAAAGACCAAGAGTGTTAATCACAGAGTTTTTAAGAGTATTAGGATATGAAACCGATCAAGAGATTCTAAAACTTTTCAAAGATGTTGATACTCACCCTGAGTATAAATATATTGAAGCTACACTAGCTCGTGATTTTACTAAGAGCAAAGAAGACGCCATAATTAGTATTTACAACAAGCTTAGACCAGATGAATCTGTTACTATTGAAAGTGCTGAGAAATATATTAAGAGTAATTTCTTTAGTAAGAGAAAATTTGATTTAGGGAAAATTGGAAGATATCAATTAAACAGAAAGTTAGGAACTGAGTACGATTATAACAATCCTGACGAAGCAGTACTTTACCCCGAGGACATTATCTTAATAGTAAAGAAGTTAATTAAGATTAATAACGGGGTAGAACCAGCAGATGATATAGATCATTTGTTTAATAGAAGAATTAGAAGTGTTGGAGAAGTATTAGAAAGACAACTTCTAGCAGGTGTAAGGAGATTAGAGAAAAATATTAAAGACAAGATGAGTTTGTATGGACAAGATGCAAAGGTTACTCCATCTATGTTAGTTGGAACTAAACCTATTGCTGCCTCTATACAATCTTTCTTTGGTGCAAAT
>JAAZAL010000085.1 GCA_012514355.1 Candidatus Dojkabacteria bacterium | reverse complement strand
TCTCACCTGCTGCTTTCTTAGTAAAAGTTACGGCTAATATATTATTTGGGGATACACCCTCTTTCGTAATTAAATATGCAATACGATTTGTTATTACCCGAGTCTTGCCTGAACCTGCTCCAGCAAAAACTAGTAAAGGACCCTTGGTACTTTCTACTGCAATTTTCTGTTGCTCATTTAATTTTCCAAGTATTATTTGATCAAAATCCACAGTACTGATTATATTCTAAGACAAAGTTTAGATACAGAAGTATATGATTATAAGGTGAGAAATATATTAACTAATTGCTATGAGTTAGATTTCTTTCGCATATTTTTGATACACCCATCCTGTTTGACCCTCTCCGAATTGCACAATATACCATCCTTCTTCCTTACCAGTTGTAATATATACTTGACCCTCATCTGCTACCTCTAGTACCTTACAGCTATACCATCTACACTCTCTAATATTTACAAAACCGTACTGAGGAGATACTAGTTGTATTAATTTCTTATTACCTTTTATTATCGTAAACTCAACATCAAATGTTGTACCCTCTACTATATAGTCCTGTGATTTCATAAAGTAAAAACTCTGTTTATACTCACCAGGTATGCTTTTTGCATCCATCTTAAATACTACCTCTCCACTTTCAGCAGGTTTAATAGTGGCATTTTGTATATGGGTCGGTTTACTAAAACTCTCCCAAAGTTGATTTATAGCATGAGGACTTTCAACCGAATCTATTGTTGAAATATATATGTATGAGAGATCTCCAAACCAAGTAAAATCATTTTCATTTTTTATCTTTACTTTTACATCAAATCTTGAACCTATCTCAACCTCCTTTGGATATTCAACTGATTCAATGCTCCCTTTATACTCAAGATGTTCTGTATCTGACCAATTAACATCTTCAAGAGAGTTTGAAACAGAATTTCTTATAGAATTTTGTGATGTACTCGATGTTAGGAAAGAGACTGAATCTTCATTTTTAGTTAACTTCAATTCTACAAAGTCCCAATCACCATTTTTTATCCCATATTTATATGAAAGATCCTCCACTAAAGAATTTAAGGATGAAGAAAGTCGGGGAGACAGAGATTGATTATCATCCATTATTCCAATTAATATTACATTGTTACCTCCCTCTAAACCTGGGTTTATTCCATCTCCACCTTTAGCTCCTTCATATATTTTCCCACTTTTATCTATTAAGTAGTTGTAAGGTATGTCATTTAATCCTAATCTTGTGACAGAGTAGTAATAGAGGAACTTAACCCATTCTTCTGGTTTGTCTGAAAGATTTTTGTTAAAGCCTTTCAGTTGTGATATGTATATCTTTTGAGGATATGAATATATCTCTGATTGCAAAGAGAGTGTTTCGTCCATTTTTACCATATCTCTTTTTTGAATTTCTATTGCTGCATTTGTTCTTGTACTAGACACTACTAGTAAAAAGAAGAACAAGCATATTATTATGGAATACTTTATATACCTCATAATTGATATTGTATCATAAAAAAAACTGTTGGATTTAGATTTAAGAAGATCTATCTGACAAACGGAGCACCCTCTTCCTCTTTGCTTTCCTCCTGAAGTATATCTTTTTTTGTATAGAGATACGAGGGATCAACTGCACAAATAAAGATTCTTACTTTTGACCAATGTTTCTCTTTATAGGAATCTTTAATTTCTGCCTCCCCATCTAAAACATATGTTGGTACTATATGCCTACTCTCAATATCGTTAAAAATATATACAAGAGAAACAGATTTTAAAATATATTCGGTAAAATCATAAGGAGAAGGAGTATCATAATATCTATCCTCGATGATAACCTCTCCGATTTTTTTTGGATAACTGGATTGAGTAATTAATTCTTTTAAATCTACCAAAGGAAGATACTGGTACTCTTTTACATAGGACTCATTTATTAATAACACAGAAGCCTTAATTATCTTTGCATCTTTGTTTACTTCAATAAGAAAGGAATTACCATTCAAAAATGAAGATCCGATCTCAGTCTCTTTTATTAGATACTTACCACTATACTTTGTTACTCCTTTAGTAATTGTCTCGTCTTCAAATTTAAATTCCTTAATATCAAGATATCTACTCAGAAATTGTTTTATATCTTCCTGTGAGTTAATCTCATAATCTAATGGGACTCCCTTTGCTGAAGAAATTGATAATATCCCTGTATCAAAAGCATAAGTAATTATGTCTTTATTGCTAAGTTGTAAGTAGAAATCTTCCAAAGCGTTGATTTCCTGAAAAGAGTTATAGACTTCTTCAATCAGAACTGAAACAACTGTAGAATTGAAACCTGTAACGGTTAATATCTTGTCGTTTTTCGGAATTTCAATCAGTTGTGTTTGTGAGATTATATTTAGCTCTTTACTCCACTTAGGATATGGGCTATCAATCTTTTCCATATTTGAGGAGTATCCAGATTCTGGTGTTTTTTTCTTTCCTAAGAATATTACCAAAAAAAGAATTAATATAATAATAAGTATTAGTAGTACTAACGACAATATCTTATTCTTTTTTATTAATTTCAAAAATTTTTTCATATTAATAACAGAACCTGTTTATTATTTGACTCCTTATACTTCTCCAACAGTCAGTAGAAGTATCCCAACACAATGCAGCATTGACTGCTTCATCTCCAGAGCAGGCTGAGGTATTAACTTCAGTTGCCCTTCTACATCCAGATGGTGTTGTAAAATTATAGTTCCCCCCATTATTAGATAAATAATCTGCACCCCACTCTCTCATATCTGTATTACAGGCACCCCAACCTTGAATTTGATGAATTAACTCATGTACAAACAATTCGTAAGCATATTGAGGAGATGTACCCATTAACTTGTCCCCCTTACAAAATATTGATCCCGCACTATAGCACCAAGCCCAATCTATGCTAGAGCACATATCGTGCCCTGGGCATGTGACAAGTTCTAGACCAGTACTAACAGGCCTATAATTTGAAGAAACATACTCACGTGCTTGAGCAAAAATTTCATATACATCATCACCCC
>JAAZAL010000141.1 GCA_012514355.1 Candidatus Dojkabacteria bacterium | reverse complement strand
CCCGTTTGCAATCGCCGGTCTGGGTCCAACGCTAAGCGCCTGGCTGACGAATGTCGGAGCCAGTCCTTGGTCGGTATCCCTCGTCGTTGACGGCATTATTGCCGGCTTTGGGGCCGTGAGCAGCTTTCTTCCGCAACTAATCATCCTCTTTCTTTGCCTGGCGCTTTTAGAGACAACCGGCTACATGTCGCGTATCTCTTTCTTTCTTGATCGTATTTTCAAGCGTTTTGGGCTGAGCGGAAAATCACTCATCCCTTTTATTGTCGGAAGCGGTTGCAGCGTCCCCGGAATCATGGCCTCAAGAACCGTAGAAACCGAAGAGGAAAGAAAAATGACTGTCATGTTGACGCCATTTGTTCCGTGCTCGGCGAAGCTCCCCATCATCGCGTTATTCGCCGGATATTTCTTTTCAACTTATGCCTGGCTAGTTACTCTCAGCCTCTATTTCATGGCGATAATCGTCATTCTACTATCAGCGCTCATTTTAAAAAAGTTCGTCTACAAAGGCGCGACTTCATCATATTTATCGGAACTGCCAAACTATCATGCGCCGAGCGCCTTATATGTCTTCCGCGATGTTTTTGATAAGACTTGGTCATTTATCAAGAGGGCGGGCACAGTTATCGTTTTATGTTCGGTCGCGGTATGGTTTTTAGCTTCATTCACGTGGACATTCAAATATATCGATGGCGTCAATTTTCATATTGAAAACAGCATTTTGGCAGGAATTGGCAATGCTTTTGCCTGGATTTTTTATCCGATGCTGGGTGGGACGTGGTCATGGGGCGCAACCGTTTCTGCCATTCAAGGACTAATCGCAAAAGAACAAGTCGTCAGCTCCCTTGAAGTCATCGCCGGTCTTGAAGGCGGCGGCGCTTCGGTTTTTGAAAGCGGGATCTTTTCCTTCTTCACCGGTTGGAGCGCCTATGCCTATATGATTTTTAATCTCTTCAGCGCGCCGTGTTTTGCCGCCATCGGCGCCATGCGCAAAGAGCTTGGATCAACAAAAGGCATGCTTAAAGCCGTCTTTTTTCAAACTGGCATCGCCTGGCTTCTCGCCACTTTTGTCGGCGTGATCGGATGGCTGATAATATGACATGGGTTGACGGAGTTATCTTAGGCATCGTCGTCGTCTTGCTCGGCTTGATCGTCTATTTCGGCTTTATCAAAAACCGCGAAAAGGGCAGTTGCCGAAATTGCCCCGAAGCCAATGGCACAAAGGCTAACCGTTTGCTAAAAGATTATAAGCGCAAGTTTAAAAAGAAATAGAGGGATGGAGATATTCTCCATTTTTCTTTATGGCCCGGCTGATATACAATTAATTGAGCATATGAACATTAAAAAAGTTGCCCTAGTATTACAAGGTGGTGCCGTTCGCGGAGCGTTTACGGCCGGCGTCCTCGATGTCTTGATGGAAAATGATCTTTATTTTCAATATGTCGTCGGCGTCTCGGCGGGTGCGCTTATATCGTTAAGTTATCTTTCCAAGCAAATTGGCCGCTCGCGGTCGGTCGTCGTCGATTTCATGGCCGATAAGAAATTCGTCAACCCCAGATTTCTTTTGACAAAGCGATCGTTATTCGACTTTGATTACTTGTTTGGCGACATGGCCACGAAAATACTGCCCTTTGATTTTGACACCTATGAGAAGAGCCCGATTAAGTTTGTCGTCGGAACCACCTCATGCCATAGCGGTCAGCCTCTTTATTTTATAAAAGATGAGACGCCTGATTTTTTTAAAGCGATTGCCGCCTCATCGTCGCTGCCGTTTTTCAGCGCCCCGGTCTTCGTCGGCGAGGAACCTTGCCTCGATGGCGGCATCGCCACCCCCATCCCATTCCAAAAAGCTCTCGATGATGGTTATAAAAAAATGATTGTCATCACGACCCGTGACAAAAACTATCGCAAAGATCTTGACAAACCGCAACATAAAAACGGCTTAAAAGCTCTATATGGCAAATATCCGAAATTCATCGAGGCCGCCCTTGAATATCCTCGGCGATATAATCAGGATGCCGCCCGCCTTGAGGAACTAGAAAATCTCGGCATGGCTTTTGTTGTTCGTCCGCGGCTGCCGATCACTTTGAAACGGACCGAGAAAGATCGAGCGGAACTCGCTAAAGTCTACGAGCGGGGAAGAGCTGTCGCCACCGAACTCCTTCCAAAAATAAAGGAATACATCAAAAATGAATAAAAATGATAAGAGCCGCCCAATGACGCGAAGCCGTGAAGTAGATCCGAAAAACATTAAGGAGTTCGCCGTCAAAGAACCGTGCGAACTGCTCACTTTTTTGCTCGAAAAGTTGCCTTCTTTATCCCGTAATAATGTCAAGCGCCTCCTCGCCAATAACCAAGTTGCCGTCGATGGCGCGCCCATTCGTCAATTCAACTTTTTACTGGCCAAAGAAGATGTTGTCATCGTTTCCAAAAACCGCATTACTTCGAAAAAAAGAGAAAATCTTCCGATTATTTACGAGGACGAGGAGTTTATCGTTATCGATAAGCCCTCAGGCCTTTTAAGCGTCGCCAGCGACAAGGTCAAAGGGCGGACCGCCTACCGCATGCTTATGGATTATGTTCAGCAGAAAGACCGGCACAATCGCATCTATGTCGTCCATCGTCTTGACGAGGACACATCGGGCGTGATGATGGTGGCGAAAAATGTCGAAATTCGCGACGCCCTTCAAAAAAACTGGGCCAGCATTGTCACATCTCGCGGATACTATGCGATTGTTGAAGGCGCGATGGAAAAGAAAGAAGATACTCTCCATCATTATTTGGCCGAGAATAATTTAAATCTTATGTATGTGACGACAAATAAAAAAATTGGCAAGGAATGCACCACCCGCTATAAGACGATTTCCGCTAATAAAGATTATTCGCTTCTCGATGTCCATATTTCCTCAGGTCGCAAAAACCAAATTCGCGTTCAGCTCGGTCACATCGGACATCACGTCATCGGCGATGACAAATACGGCGAGCCGGCCGATCCCTTAAAGCGCCTCGGCCTTCACGCTTACGAGTTGAGCCTGATACATCCGGTAAAAAAAACGGAATTGAAATTCGTCTCGCCAATGCCTAAAGAATTTAAAGCGATGTTTTT
>JAAZAL010000084.1 GCA_012514355.1 Candidatus Dojkabacteria bacterium | reverse complement strand
TGCCACACCTCTGACTACTGGTCTTCTACCTAGATTTCTACTCCTACCTGCTTTCCCTAACTTAACATTTACTCTCTCTTCATTACCAACTTGACCAATTGTTGCCATTCCTTCTCCTGGTACTAATCTAATCTCGCCTGAAGGCATTTTAATCTGTACATATTTACCAGTTGGATCTACTCCTTGAACTACAATAACTTGACCTGCAGATCTTCCAAATGTTGCACCCATTCCAACTCTATTTTCTACACAATGAACCTCTGTACCTGATGGAATATTTTTAATCATCATTGCATTTCCAGTTAAGGCATCTACCTTCTCACCTGAAATTACTTTATCTCCAGCTTTAATTCCTCGAGGTGCAATTATATATCTTTTATCTCCATCTGCATACTGTAAAAGTGCTAAATGTGCGCTTCTATTTGGATCAAAATACAATCCTAATACCTTTGCTTCTACTCCAAATTTATCTCTTTTAAAATCTATCTTCCTTACTCTTCTTTTGAAACCACCACCTCTATGTCTAACAGTAATCTTACCCTGGTTATTTCTACCAGATCTCTGTTTTTTAGAGATAGTAAGACTTCTAGGACCTCCATCCTTTTGTAGCATCGACCTGTCTTCTAATTTTGTTCCTCTTAAGCTCGAGGTTGTTGGTTTGTATGATTTAACTCCCATTATGCTATATTTAAAAATTCATCAATTTTATCTCCCTTTTTAAGAGTCACTATCGCTTTTCTCTTATCACTTTTTCTACTAGATTTATTACTCTTCCAATCTCTAACCATTTTTCCAGGTTTAATTACAATGTTTACACTTAATACCTTAACTTTATATTTCTTTTCAACAGCATTCTTAATCTCAATTTTATTAACACCACTATCAACAAAGAATACATACTTATTACTCTCGTTTGCTAAAGAGTAACTCTTCTCTGATACTACTGGTTTTAATACAATCTCTTTACTTTCCATTTAAAAGTCTTTCCTCTAAAATCTTAACTGCATCTTTTTCTATTACTATCTCTTTACTGTTTACAACATTTTTCACATTTACTCTCATTGGAGTAAGTACATTAACGCCCTTTACATTTCTAAGAGCCATTTTTACTCTATCGTTATCAGATATGATAAGGGTTTTCTTTTCAATATCTTTTAACACTTTACTCCTAATATCCTTTAACTCTTTAGAATTAACAATACTAACTACCTTTACATTCTCATTCCTATTTCTTTCAGAAAGAACTACACAAAGTGCTTTTTTAACCATACCTTTGTTAATACTCTTCTTCCAATTTCTAATATTAGGACCAAAGGTTACACCACCACCTACCCAAAGAGGAGATCTTATAGAGCCAGATCTAGCTCTTCCTGTTCCTTTCTGTTTCCATGGTTTTTTCCCTCCTCCAGATACATCTCCCTTACCTTTAACAGATGAAGTACCTTTTCTTTCGTTACTTAAAAACACATTTAATACCTGTGCTACTAAATCAGCGTTATATGGAAGAGACCAAACCTTTGGGTTTAACTTTATCTCTTCTACTGTTTTTTCTTTCTTTACTGTCTCTGCCATTTTATTCTTCTATATATATTTTTACTAAATCTCCGTTAGAACCTGGTAGTGGACCACTAATTAAAAGGTAATTTTCTTTAATATCAACAACTCTTTTGTTCTTTATTGTTACAGCATCTGAACCCATTCTTCCTCCCATTCTTGTACCCTTAAACACTCTTCCTGGATCTGCACCTGCACCTATTGAACCTGGTGCTCTTAATCTATCTGATTGACCATGAGTTCTAGGACCACCTTTAAAACCATGCCTTTTTACAACACCTGCAAAACCCTTTCCTTTAGATATACCACTTATGGTGACAACATCCCCTTTGTTAAAAGTCTCTGCGACCATATCACTTCCAAGTTTCAAACCCTCAGGTATCTCTCCATCTACTAACCATTTATGCATTGGCACATACCCTATCTCCTTGTATTGGCCTAATTGTGCTTTAGTACCTTTCTTTTTACTTCCTAATACCAATTCAACCTTGCCATTTCGAATGTTAGCAATTTTACATCCAGCAACATCAACAAGAGTAACAGGTATTGCCCTGTCATTTTCAAACACTCTTGTCATTCCTTTTTTAATTCCTAATATTGCTTTCATATATTTCTAATTATTGAATTTCGATACCTACACCTGCAGGCATTTGAAGGTGCTGCAAAGCATCAATGGTTTTTGGTGTTGGATCGATAATATCTATTACTCTTTTGTGAGTACCAATCTCAAAATGTTCAATTGAACTCTTATAGATGAATGGAGATCTATTTACTGCAACCTTTCTTCTTCTTGTTGGAAGAGGTATTGGACCAGCAACCTTTGCCCCCGTACTAATGGCAGTCTCAATTATACTTTTTGAAGACTTATCCAATACTACAGCATCATATCCTTTTAACTTTACCCTAATTTTTGAACTGATTTCACTCATTCTATCTTAAAGAGCTAAATTAAACTTAAAGTACAGGGAGGATTTCTCCTCCCTGATTAACTTACTTTACTTAATAACCTCTGTTACAATTCCCTTACCTACAGTTGAACCACCCTCTCTAATTGCAAATCCTTGTCCTTTTTCAATTACTACTGGAGCTACTAACTTAACACTGAACTCAGTATTATCTCCAGGAGCAACCATTTCTGTTCCCTCTGCTAAAGTAACTTCACCAGTTACATCTGCAGTTCTTACATAGAATTGAGGTTTATATCCTGTTATAAATGGAGTGTGTCTTCCACCCTCTTCTTTACTTAAGATATATACCTGTGCCTTAAACTCAGTGTGAGTTTCTACGGAACCTGGTTTAGAAAGGGTTTGACCTCTCTCAACATCAGTTCTTTTAAGACCTCTTAGTAAGATTCCTACATTATCTCCAGCCTGACAATCTTTCATTGATTTGTTAAACATTTCAATACCAGTTGCTGCTGTCTTCTGTGGTTTTCTTCCCATTCCAAGTATCTCAATCTCTTCGTTAAGCTTCAAAACACCTCTTTCAATTCTTCCTGTTACAACAGTACCTCTACCCTCAATTGAGAATACATCTTCGATAGGCATTAAGAATGGTTTCTCTACATCTCTTTCTGGTATTGGGATAAATTCATCAACTGCTTTCATCAATTCTCTAGCAGAAGCTAATCCCTCTTCCTCACCCTTTTGTGCACTTAATGCATTTCCAACAATGATTGGAGCGTTTGCATCATATCCATATTTTCCTAAAAGATCTGATACATCAGCTTTGATTAATTCTAAAATCTCTTCATCTGCATCTCCAAACTTGTTGATGTAAACTACCATCTTAGGAACACCAACCTGCTTTGCAAGCAAGATATGTTCTTTTGTTTGTGGCATAGCACCATCATCAGAAGATACTACTAATATTGCACCATCCATTTGAGCTGCACCAGTGATCATATTTTTAATGTAGTCTTTATGTCCTGGACAATCTACTAATGCATAGTGTCTACTATCTGTTTCAAACTCAACATGAGCTACTGCTACAGTAATAGACTTTGCTCTTGACTCTGGATCTTTATCCAATTTATCAATCATTTTATCTTTCTCAGTAGAGAAAGCATTTAGAATACCTCTTACCAATGTAGTCTTACCGTGATCGATATGACCCAAGGTTCCGATATTCATGTGTGGCTTTGTTCTTTCAAAATCTGCCATGAATATATTTTAATTAATTTATATATATTTAATATTGTTATTAACAATACGATACCCTATTTTATTAAACAGTAGAGTACGCATGGAATATTATCAAAAAGAGACTATTAATGCAAGTGTTTGTTTACACTTTTCTCATTTTAAAATTCCAATTGTAAATATTACTTTCCAGTTTGACCTCCAGCGACTTCTTCTGCTACATTTCTAGGAACTTCCGCATAGTGAGAAGGCTCCATACTTGCACTACCCCTACCACTAGTCAAAGATCTAAGTTCACTGGTATATCCAAAGAGTTCTGCTAAAGGAACTAGGGCGTTTATTACTGTAATACCATTTCCCAAATCTTCAGTTCCTTGAATCTGACCTCTTTTACTACTTAAAGAACCAGTAACATCTCCCATATACTGTTGAGGAACTTCAACTGCAACATCCATAATTGGTTCCAGAGGTATTGGTTGTGCTCTTCTACATCCATCTTTAAATGCCATAGAGGCGGCGACCTTAAATGCCGCTTCCGAAGAGTCTACCTCGTGATATGACCCATCAAATACAGTGACTTTTACATCAACAACTGGATATCCAGCTACAACACCTGCTTTCATGGTTTCTACTACTCCCTTTTCAATTGGAGCTATAAACTCACGAGGAATTGCACCTCCTTTAATTGCGTTAACAAACTCAAATCCTTTACCCTTTTCATTAGGTTCAATCTTAAGCCAACAGTGTCCATACTGCCCTTTACCACCCGATTGTTTAATATATCTTCCCTCAGATTGTTCACATATCCCTTTAACAGTTTCTCTGTAAGCTACTTGAGGTTTTCCTACATTAGCAATAACATTAAACTCTCTTTTCATTCTATCTACCATAATTTCAAGATGTAACTCACCCATTCCTGAGATAATGGTTTGACCAGTTTCAACATTACTTTCTACTTTAAATGTTGGGTCTTCCTTTACTAATCTAATTAATGCTTCAGACATTTTCTCTTCGTCAGACTTAGTAGCAGGCTCAATAGCTTGAGATACTACTGGTTCTGCAAATGTAATCTGCTCAAGTATTATTGGATTGTTCTCATCACAAAGAGTATCTCCAGTAACGGAAACCTTAAGACCAACAATTGCTCCAATATCTCCAGCTCTTAGTGTATCTACTTCCTCCCTATCATCTGCATGCATTAAAACTAATCTACTTATTCTCTCTCTCACATCTTTAGTGGAGTTATAAACATATGAACCAGAACTAACAGTTCCAGAATACACTCTAAAATATGAAAGATTACCTATATGGGAGTCGTTTACTATTTTAAATACTAACCCAGAAAATGGCTCATTCTCATCAGGCTTTCTCTCTATTTCAGCTCCAGTTTTTGGATGATCACCCGCAACAGGGGGAACATCTAAAGGAGAGGGCAAACACAATGTAATGTAATCAAGCAAGGTTTTTGCCATAGCTGTTCTAGAATCTCCCCCCAATACTGGAAAGATTTTACTTTCTAAGGTTCCTTTTCTTAAAGCTCCTTTTAGTTCTTCAACAGAAATTTCTTCTCCTGCAAAGAATTTCTCCATTAATTTATCATCCATTTCAACCAAAGCCTCAATTAGAGTAGCTCTTTGTTCCTGAGCCTTACTCTTTAATTCATCTGGTATTGGAATCTCTATTATTTCCTC
Organism: Candidatus Dojkabacteria bacterium; assembly: GCA_012514355.1. Taxonomy (GTDB): domain Bacteria; phylum Patescibacteriota; class Dojkabacteria; order SC72; family SC72; genus UBA2259. The sequence continues at coordinate 120 of JAAZAL010000084.1, read as the reverse complement.
TGACTCTGCAGAATTATATTTAAATGCTTTATTCAAAAGTAAATCAATATATCCATACAGTTCACTCTCTCTTCCCAAAGGAATTGTAATCGCTACCGCCTTATTACTTAATCTCTGTTT